>JAUVCD010000083.1 GCA_030590865.1 Myxococcales bacterium
AATGAGGCGACGAACCTGTGATGAGGAAGATGACATCGGGCAGCGCTCCTGAGTGAGGTGCAGTAGCGACCATGGTACCTCCACGCTGCGCCAACCGCCTCTGTCCGACCTGCGCCCCGACAGCTATACTGTCGGCTTCCAATTTTGTGGACGGGGATGGCGACGTCGAGGAGCAAGCGCATGATCGGTTCGAAGGTGCCACGAGAAGTTGTTCTGCTGGCCGCTGCGGTCATCCTCGCCGCGGGAGCACTGCCGTCTTGCGGCTCTTCCTCCGAGAGTGAGGCACCGATCCCCGGGACCGGCGGCGCCGGCGGCAGCAGCTCGAGCTCGTCGTCGACCAGCGGCGGCTCGAACGTCGACGACGACGGCGATGGCTTCACCGAAGCCGAGGGCGACTGCAACGATGCCGATGTCGACGTGCATCCCGACGCGGCTGAGATCTGCGACGACGGCGTCGACAACAACTGCAATGGCGCCACCGATGGGTCCGAGCCAGACGTCGACGGCGATGGCTTCGGGATCTGCCAGGGGGATTGCGACGAGACGGACATCAACGTGAGTCCGGCGGCCACCGAGGTCGAGGACGGCATCGACAACAACTGCGACGGGATCATCGACGGCGACTACGACGGTGACGGCTACACCGTCGAGGACGGCGACTGCGACGACGCCGATCCAGAGCGCCACCCCGGCGCCATCGAGAACTGCTTCGATGGCATCGACAACGACTGCAACGGCTATATCGACGGTGCTGAGCCAGACGTCGACAACGACGGCGCCGGCCCTTGTGACGGCGACTGTGACGACAACGATCCGAACGTGGGCCCCGATCAGCCGGAGATCCCGAACGACGGCATCGACAACAACTGCGACAACCTGGTGGATCTCGACATCGATGGCGACGGCTGGACCAGCCAGAACGGCGACTGTAACGACAACGATCCGAACATCAACCCCGCGGCCCTCGAGATTTGCGAGGACACGATCGACAACAACTGCAACTCGATCACCGACACCGACTGTATCGATCCTTGTAAGGTCAATCCGAACATGGGCGCCATCGTCCAGTGCGCCGACGAGGCGCCACCGAACAGCTTCGATCCCGCCATCCAGTGGGCCTGGACCGGACCGGGGGGCGAGGCCTACAGCATCGTCACACCGCTAGTCGCCAATCTCACCGATGATGACGCCAACAACGAAATCGATCTCTGCGATGTTCCTGACATCGTCGTCGTCGCCTCCACCGCCTCAGGCTCTCCGGACACGGTCGGTCACATCTTCGTGCTCGACGGCTTGACCGGCACTCAGCATTTCCGGATCAACACCGCCGTCGATCACACAGTCACCCCCGCCATCGGCGACATCGACAACGATGGCTTGCCTGAAATCGTCACCGGGACGACGGATCGTCGGATCATCGCTTTTGAGCATGACGGCACTCTCAAGTTCACCAGCACCGCCCAGCCCTGGGTCAACAGCTCGGGGTGGACTGGCGCCTCCCAGTACTCGGCGGCCATCGCTCTCGGTGACATGGACAACGACGGCGATGTCGAAATCGTCTCGGCCAACTGGATTGCCGATCACAACGGCAACGTGATCTGTACCGCCCCCGAGCCGTCCGGCAACTGGTCGGCGACAACGCTAGCGGATCTAGATGGCGACGGTGATCTGGAGATGGTCCTCGGCCACGCCGCCTACCACCACACCCAAACCGGCGGCATCTGCGACCAGTACTACCTCGCCGCCTCCGTCGGCCGCGGCTATCCGCAAATCGCCAACCTCGACAATGATTCCACGCCGGAAGTGCTGGTGATGAATACTCAGGGCATCACCGTGCTCGAGCACACCGGCGCCGTGAAGTACCAGGATCAGCGTCCCACCGGCGACGGCACCGGCTGGACCACCTGGCTGCGGCCCGCGACGATCCACGATTTTGACGGTGACGGCATCGCTGAGTTCGCGGTCAGCTCGGCCAACCATTACACCGTCTACGAAGCCAATGCGGCCATTACCTGGACCGCCAACGTCTCCGATCAGAGTGGCATCGCCGCCGGCACGGCCTTCGACTTTCTCGGTGATGGTGTTGCCGAGGCCATGTACGCCGATGAAACGACGATGTTCATCTTCGACGGCACCGGCACGCCCCTATTGCAGATCCCTCGAACCAGCGCCACCTTGAGCGAGTATCCGGTGGTTGCCGATGTGGACAACGACGGCTCGGCCGAAATCGTCGTCGTCTCCAACCAGTACGGCGGAGCCTCCCCAACCGTTCAGGTCATTCGGGATGTCCAGGACCGGTGGATCCAGGCGCGCCGCATCTGGAACCAGCACACCTATCACGTCACCAACGTGCGCGAAGACGCGACCATCCCTCAGTTCGAGACCAACTCGTGGGACACCATCAACACCTTCCGCACCAACATCCAGATCGAAGGCGGCGATATCTGCATCCCGAACTAGTCCCGGAATAAGCGCGGCTCCACCGCGCTTCGGGCTCACAGAGGCATGCAAGCCGAGCCGCAGTCGAGGCAGCAGGGGCAGGACGAGGTCGCACACTCGACGCAGACGAGGTTTGGATCGGCGCAGGCTGAAGAGCTGCAGATCGGGAAGCACTCGTTCATGCTGTAGACACAAACTTCCTCGTCGCCACAGTCGTTCTGATCGTCGCACTGCCCGCCGGCAGCGGCCAAGCAGGCCGGAACACAGTCCTTGCACCCGAGACAGGAGCCGGTGGCGCAGGAGTCGCACACCTCGCTAGCGCCGCAGGGATCGCAGGGGTCGCCACAGGCACGGGCGCAGATGCCGGTGTCGAAGATGCAGACCCATTCGTCTGGGCAATCGCTGGTTTGTTCGCAACCGACCGTACCACTTGATGACGAGCTGGTGCTGGTCGAGGTGCCGGAGCTCGTGCTGGTCGTCGTGGAACCACCGGTCCCACTACCCTCATCGATGGTGGTCTTGCCCCCGCAGGCCAACAGCATCGAGGGCAGCAAGACGCCTAGAGTCAACGCATGTCGTGCCACGACCCACCCATATCCCATGGAAGCGGGTTGTGCGAGGCATTGCAGGCGGCCACGGAGCGACCACCCTCCATCCTTCGCATGAGAAGCGATTCCGGCAATTCTGGCTGAACGCCAGCACCGGGCAGGTGCTTACGCGCGAGCTAGTCTTCTTTCAGCGCCGCTAGCTCTTCCGCCGTTCGATCCCTCATGTAGAGGGCGCCGGACATGCAGTTCTTGGTGCAGATGCTGCAGCCGACGCACTTGACTGGATCGCAGACCGGATGACCATCGGCGTTGAGCGTCAGGGCAAAGTAGGAACAGCGGGTGCAGTTGCCGCAGCTGACGCACAAGTCCGAATCGCAAGCTGAGATCAGCTTGGTGGGCGACAGATCCATGAAGTCGGTCACAGGCCCTGGCAGGGCAGCACCGATCAGCTGGTCCATCGAGCCGATGCCTCGGGCACCCATCAAGTGACTCAGACCGGCATGCAGCTCGTCGATGATGCCATAGCCATACTTCATGGCCACAGTGCAGAACTGGACGGTCTTGGCACCCAGGGCGAGGAAATCGGCGGCTGCCTTGTAGTCCATCGGACCACCATTGCCTGACACGGTGACCCCTAGCCCTGACACGCTGGCGAGCGTCAGGTTGCTGATCGGCACGATGCCCTCACCGCTCAAGCCAACGATGACGCCTTCCTCCCAACTCGTCTTGGCCGCTTTGCGGAAACCGAGCGCAGGGAAGGTGTTGGCCAGCGTGACGCCGGCTTTGACCTTCGGGTACCGATCGAGCACCTTCTTGACCGCCGTCACGATGCCGCCCACCGCCGTGACCGCGGCGGTCAGCTTGAACAGCTTGGGCACGTCGGGATCGCCGCTCGCGATGATCCACTCGATGATCTTCGCGGTGAGCGCTGCATTTTGCGAGACGATGTCGCCTTCGGTGCCGTCGCCACCTTGAGGGCAGGACAAGCTGTACTCGATGCCCATCACCCCGGCGGCCTCGAGCTTACGGGTGTTGCTCTGCCACACCGCCGCATCGGCCTCGTCATCGCCACTCACCGGTCCGCCGGTGGAGGCGATAATCAGTCGGTCCGGGAACTCTTTGACCAGCTGCTCTACCTCCCGGCAGACCCGCGACAGGCTGTGGCCGGACACGTTGTCACAATTGGCCCAGGTTCGTGAGCTGAAGGAGAACATGTATTCCGAAGGAATGTGAATGTCCAAACCGTCGAAAGCGGTCTTCATGATACCGCCGGCCCAGCCGGCCTGCAGGGCCTGCTTCATTTGCTCGTAGCCATCCGTCGGAGGCGCTGCCGAGAGCAAGAGCGGTGAAGGAATGGGTCGCCCGAAAAACTCGGTCTCCAGCGACACGGGCAACGGGTTGTAGCCCGGCACGGTGAGCGTGCTCTTGCGCTTACGCTGCGGCGGCGAGTAGTCCCGCCCAGTCAGCTTGGCGTGAATCTCTTCGGCGGCGTTCTTTCCGGACGCCACCGCTTCGACCACCGTCGACGGTCCCGCCTCGCAATCGCCGGCGACGACAGTGCCAGCCGGTGCCTTCAGCGACGGCCGGTGGCCGATGGCCACCACGACCTGGCGAATGTCATTGCGGCTCTGCTCGGTACCCGGCAGATCTTCGACGCCCCGGGGATTGAAGGGCGCGGCGGCGCCATCATCTGCCCCACGGGCTTGATCACCAGGCGGGTAGGCCACCCGCAACGTTTCGATACCGGTGATGCCGTCCTCCCCGGTGGTAATGGCCGTTAGCCGGGTTCGGCCATTGAGCTGCACGCCGTGTTCAACTAGCTCGGTCCGCTCGTTCTGAGTGAGCGGCATCTCGCTCAGCTTCTCCAGTGAATAGAGCTCGACACTCGTGGCGCCCCGCAACCGAGCGGTCACCGCACAATCGACCGCCACAGCGCCACCGCCCACGACGACCACCGGACCGCTCATCGGGAATTTTTCCGGAGCGGTCAGATAGTCCCAACCGGAAATGGCGGCCGCTTCGCCGGGGATGCCAAGAGCGATCGCCTCGGTCAAGCCCACCGCCACGATGAGGCCATCGAAGCCCTCGAGGGTCGTGAGGTCGGAAAGCCCCGCCCCTGATTTGATCGCCACTCGATCCGTCGCCAGCAAGCCCTTGAGATCCGCCTCCAGCAACGCGCGGGGCAGGCGGTGCTCAGGAATGAGGCGACAGGCGCCGCCAGGCTCGTCGAAACGATCGAAGAGCACGACCCGATAGCCCTGGCGAGTCAAGGCGAAGGCTGCGGCCAAGCCCGCCGGTCCGGCGCCAATCACACCGACCCGCTTGCCATTGTCCTGTGCCGGCACCGCAAACTCTGGGCTGAGCCCGAGCTTGGTCGCCTTGGCAATGATGGTCTCCTGGAGCGAGGGGATCTCGACCGGCTTGTCCAACCCGCTGCGCGAGCAAGCGGCCATGCAATGGGTGTCCGGGCAAACGGCGCCACAGACGCCGCCGAGCGGGTTCTTGCTCAAGATCAGCGCCGCAGCACGCTGAAAGTCAGCAGGCTGTCCCACCCGCACGGCCATGATGAAATCGGCAGGCGAGCAATGGGCCGGACAGGCGTCCTTGCACGGTTTGGTCTCGCAGAACTCGCACTTGGCGATCTCGGCGCGGAACTGGGCATCTGTGAGCTCACTCATGAGTCACCTCTCATTGCGCCTGGAAGCGCGTCCAGGTTTGGGGTGTGCGGTCGAGGGCCTCGCGAGCAAAGCGCGCCACATCCAGGGTCTCGAGCTTGCCTTCCCGCATCAGCACCTTCCCGGCGCAGACGGTCGTGTCCACTCGCTCGGCTGCCGCACCAAACAACAAATGACCGTAGACATTGTCGGCCGTTGCAGGCGTGAAGGGCGTGTAGTCCATCACGATCACATCCGCCGCCGCCCCTTTCTCGAGCACCCCGAGCGTCTTGCCGAAGCAGGCCGTGGCCAGCGCCGCATTGTGGTCGAAGAGCATCTGAACCGTCTCACCAAAGCCTGTTGCAGGATCCTCTGCGACATGGTGTCGGATGAACAGCGAGGCGCGCGCCTCTTCGAGCATGTTGGAGGTCATCCCGTCGGTGCCCAGGCACACGGGAATGCCTCGCTCCAGAAGCTGGGGCACCGCCGCGCAGCCCACCGCGTTGTTCATGTTCGATTGAGGATTGTGCACCACCACCGTGCCGCTCTTGGCGAGCCGCTCGATCTCGTCGTCATCCACGTGCACGCAATGAATGGCCAGGGTCTTGGGCCCAAGCCCGCCCATGTCGTCGAGCCGCGCAATGACTCGCTTACCGTATTTGGAGAGCGAGTCCTCTTGATCGGCATTGCTCTCTGCCACGTGGATGTGGAGCCCCGTGTCATACTTGCGAGCGAGCTCGACACAGCTCTTCAGAGTCTCCTCGCCAACGGTCATGGCCGCATGCACGCCGACCAGGCCGTGGAGCAT
The DNA here is from genome assembly GCA_030590865.1 of Myxococcales bacterium. Taxonomy (GTDB): domain Bacteria; phylum Myxococcota_A; class Polyangia; order Polyangiales; family Polyangiaceae; genus JAPYTK01. The sequence goes on from JAUVCD010000083.1 coordinate 6,450, forward strand.
GCCCCCTGAGCCGCAGCGCTGCAGCCAGGCCGCGCTCTCGTCGAGCCCAGCCTGGGCACCAGCCAACCCATTTCGGTCGGTCACTTCGTAACAGAGGGAGGCACGAATACCGGCCTCGGTCACGGCATCGCCAATTCTTCCGAGACTGCCCGCAATGGCATTCGGGCTGGCATGGTGATCGATGATCGTGGTGGTGCCCGATCGAATGCACCGGGCCAGAGGGATGAGCGCGCTGTAATAGACGTCCTCGAGATCGAGCGCCCGGTCCAGCTTCCACCAGAGCTTCTCGAGCACCTCGACGAAGTTGTGCGCCGGCTCGCCGGCGATGCCGCAGGCAAAGGTGCTGTAAAGATGATGATGAGCACAGATCAGGCCCGGCATGATCAACCGACCGCGGGCATCGATGAACTGGTCGGCCTGTTTTGCCAGTGCCTCGCTGGGCCCGACATCGACGATGGTGTCACCCTCGATCAGCACGCCACCGTTGGGAATGACGCGGCCCGACGGGCCCAAGGTGAATACCGTTCCGTGTCCAATCAGAAGTGTGTCGGCCATGCTCTCAGTCTCCGGGCTTCACAGCGAAACCGGGAGTCTATTCGCGGGGGACCCCTTGTTCAAGGACCGCTAGGTCAGCTCCACGGGTGCTTGGCCAGCACTCGTCGGGCCCGATCACGCAGCCCAGCAGGGAGCCGATCCCGGGCCGCCTTCTCGAGGGCGTCGGCCAACTCGGCGGCGCAGTCGAAGCGGTCATCCGGGTCTTTCGCGATGGCGATGCCGAGGACCAGATCGACGTCCTTGGCGAGGCGCTCGCTCATGTCGCTCGGCCGAGGCGGCATGTTGTTGACCACCTGGTAGAGCATCACCGTCGGTGAATCGCCACTGAATGCCGGGCGGCCGGTGAGGGCCCGATAGGCGATGACCCCCAGCGCGTAGAGGTCAGCCCGATGAGTCACGGTGACCCCGCGAGCCTGTTCGGGAGCCATATAGGACGGCGTGCCCACCACGTGCTTCACCGTCATGGTGGCATCAGTCGACAATTTGCTGACCCCAAAATCGAGGATCTTCCAGGTGCCCTTGGTCCCATCGTCGCGCTCGTCGAGAAACAGGTTACGAGGCTTGATGTCCCGGTGGACGATGCCCGCTTGGCGGGCGGCATCCAAGCCGCGACCCACCTGACGAATCAGCCGGAGCACCTCCCGGGTATGCAACCGGCCTTGAGCCCGCAAGAAGTCGGCCAGATCCTGACCGTAGAGCCGCTCCATGGCGATGTAGGGAATGGGCGCGTCCGGCTCGCTCGTCTCCAGCACCTTGACGACGTTGGCGACCTGAAAGGTGGCGGAGACCTTACACTCCCGCAAGAAGCGCTTGACGTTGTCCGCATCCCCCAGCACGTGAGCGTGCAAGAGCTTGACCGCGGCGGGTTCCTCGCTGTCGATGTGGACCGCGTCGTAAACTTCGCCCATGCCTCCGCGGCCGATGATCTGCCCGAGTCGGAAGCGGCCAATGACCTCATCGGTGAAGCGGCCCAAACCCCGGGCGCGCAACACGCCCTCCAGATCCATGCGCGCCTCGACGAGCAGCGCATCCCGCCCGGCGATGACCCGAACCGCCTGATCGTGCTCCTCCAGCGCCCGCTCGGTGGCATGACGGCTGTAACGGGCGATGAGGAAGGTCGCCAGGAAGATCGTCTCCACCACGAGGATCGACATCGTCGCTTCGACCAGGCTCAGGTCGTGCATCTTGATGAGCCCCCGATCGGCAATCCAGCCGAAGGCCACCGGCACCGACAGCACCAAATAGGTCACCGCGCAGGTGACATAGACGCTCAGCGTGCTCCTGAAACTCTGGGCCAGGCCGAAGAAATAGAGCCCAAAGGGAATGACGACCGCCGCCGGCGAGAAGGCACCGAAGTAGTACATGCCGGCAAAGGCACCCGCCACGCAGGTGTAGCCGCAGACCAGCACCCGCCGCATGTCGTAGGCCAGTGGATCGCGCAGCTGATAGTAGAGCACCATGCAGGTGGCGATGGTGCCGACCATCGCAGCCACATAGATGCCCTTGGCAAAAGGATCGCCTCTCATGAAGGGCAAGGGCACCAGCATGGCCACCGCCACGGCCGCGGCGATCCGAACGAACGAGCGAGTCCGCACGACGTCTTGAGACTCGAGCGTGCCACCCAGGGTGGTCGAGGAGAGGGATGTGCCCGTACCGGTGGTGAGCCTGTCGAGCGACGGGTCAGTCGTGAGGTTGGGGTGACGTTGGCTCAGCCGGGTCGGTCCGGTGTACGAGTCCTCGATGGACGTCGCATCTGCATCAGAACGCACCACCTGGTCGGTTCGATCCCGGTCGCCGCGAACGACAACGTCACTCGTCTCGCGCTCCGTTAGCGGCGCGCGCTCCGCGTCCCGTTGCGTCACGGGAGCCACGTCCACCCGCGTCGGAACATCCCCCGACGCGTCGGACGGCCTCGAGCTCGAGGTCCCCATCTGGCTCAAGGCTACACGCAATTGGCGCGCTTTCGTAGCGCAGCGGCACGGTTGCTCACCCAACCGGGTGCTTCGGACTCAGCGTGTCAAAGTGTGCCGCTGTGACGCCCATGCCCCCACCCCGCCATCCTCTATCTATGTGAAACGAGGTGCCTAACCGGCTGGCACCGTCCGTGCATGACAGCTCCCACGGATTGTCGGATCGAGCCCGCAGGGCTTGGAGAGGGGCAGTGATGCGGAAGTACTGGCTTGCAAGTTTCGTCCTGGTCGCCGCGGCCAGTGGTGGCACCTTCGCCGCCTGCAGCAGCAACATGGATGAAGATGGCACCTTCATTGGCTATGGAGGAGGCACCTCGTCCGGCACCAGCAGCGGTACTGGCGGCAGCAGCAGTAGCTCCACCTCCACGTCCAGTGGCTACGGCGGCTCGAGCCAAGGCGCTGCCGATCCAGGGGATCCGAACCCGGTCGCCCCGCCCCCTGATGCCGGCCCAGACGCTGAGTTCACTTGCGAAGGTCTCGACCAGAACTCGCCGGTGGTCCTCTACATCTCGGCCGACGACTCGAACTCGATGGCCTCGCCGGGGCACGCCCGTGAAGCGCTGCTAGCAGGCAACGCACCCACCCTCGGCATCCGGACCTACGAATTCCTCAACTACTACAACATCGACTACCCAGCGGCGGACGCCGGGCAGCTCAACATCTATCCCCAGCTGGAAGTCGGCGCCGATGCCGGGCTCTATGATCTGCAGATCGCCGTCCGCTCCTTCGACGCGGTGCTGCCCCGCCGACCCATGACCATTACCTTCGTGCTCGACACCTCGGGCTCGATGGGGGGACCAGCCATCGTGCGCGAGCGCGCGGTGGTCAATGCCATCGCCGCCAGCCTGGCCAATGGTGATGTCGTCAGCATGGTCACCTGGAACACGAGCAACAACGTCGTGCTGAGCGGCCACACGGTGTCCGGACCCAACGACACCACCCTGGTGGCGGCTGCCAACGCGCTAACCACCAATGGTGGCACCGACATGCATGCCGGCTTGCAGGCAGGCTACGACCTGGCCGACCAGCACTATGGTGAGCAACGGCTCAACCGGCTGGTCTTGATCAGCGACGGAATGGCCAATGCCGGGGTCACCGACAAGGACCTCATCGCCGACCATTCAGAGGACGGCGACAATGAGGGGATCTACCTGGTCGGCGTGGGCGTAGGTCCCTACAACGTCTACAACGACGTCCTGATGGACACGGTCACCGACGAGGGCCGCGGAGCCTATGTCTACGTGGACAGCACCGAAGAGGCCAACCACATCTTCGTCCAGCGGTTCGACGAAGTCATGGAGGTCGCAGCTCGCGGCGTCCAGGTGGAGCTCACCCTCCCCTGGTACTTCGAAATGCACAAGTTCTTCGGCGAGGAGTACTCGACCGATCCCAAGGAAGTGAAGCCTCAGCACTTGGCGCCCAGCGATGCCATGATCTTCAACCAGGTCATCAAGGCCTGTGATCCGGCCGAGGTGAACCTGGCCGACGAAGTCTCGGTGAAGGCCACCTGGGAGACGCCGCTGACCTACCTGCTCGACGAGACCTCGGTCACCATGACCCTCGACGAGCTGCTGAACGGCGAGACGGCACAGCTGCACAAGGGCAAAGCCATCGTGGCCTACGCCGAAGCGCTCAAGACCGGCACCCAAGCCGATCTGGCCGCAGCTCACGACACGGTGGCAGGAGCCAATCCGAACGGTACGGATCTCGAGCTCAGCGCCATCACCCTGCTCATCGAGGCCCACCCGTCCTATTAGTGTGCTGGCCCAATAGGTCGAGCGCGAACCCGCTGTGCCCCGCTCCGACCGCCCTATGCCTGGGCGGCGGCGGTCGGAGCGGGGCACAGCGGGTTCGCGCCTTGCTCGACGTCTGGCCAGCAACTTCCCTTTTTCTTCTGAGGAGCCTTTGGGGAAAAGGCCCCTCCCCAGCGCCAAGGGCGCCGGGGCCCCTCCCCAGAAAAAGGGAAGCGCTCACCCTGCTCATCGAGGCCCACCCGTCTTATTCGCCTAACTAGCGGAGTGGAACGAAACCAGGGGGAACGAACCATTCCGCCCCAGTTCGTTGCGCCATGAGCTAATAATGGCGCGATGGAGCCTAGGACCCAGTTAGTAGCCGCAGTCATCCTCCTTGGCTTCGCCGGTTGTCACCGCGCGGCAAACGACTCCAAGCCAGTCGACCGCCCAGCGCCCGCCCTGTCCGACGCCGCGCTGGCGGAGGAGCCGGCCCCCATGACCACGGAGAGCTTGCCCGCTGAGGTCTTCCTCCAGATCCGCCCCCCATCGGGGCGAGTGGAGCGAGTCCAGCTCAATGGAAAGTATCTGCGCGCAGAAGACGGAAAGATCTTCGTCGCTGCAGAGCCCTGGTCCACGAGGGCGACACCGACTCCGGACACGCTTTCGCCAGGCGCGGTGGCCCGTATCAAGAACGGGCTCACGGCCAGCCGCTTCGCCGATCTCCCCGCGAAACTCGGATCGACCGTTGCAGCCGGCACCAAGTTGCCCCCGCGAAATGCCCCTCCTCGCCTCGAGCGCTGGACCTTCACCGCTCGGCTCCAAGACGGCATTGTACGCACCGTCGAGGTCGACGCCGACCCGCGGCTTCCCTCGAGCTTCGAAGCTCTCGAGCCGCTCTACAAGGTGCTCGACACGGAGATCTGGGGCTTCTACCGAAACGAGTAACCTCAGGACTGGGCTTGCTCCGATCCGGTAGACTCACTTTGCCTAGGTAAGAGGACGTCGTCGTTCAAGGAGGGTCCCGTCATGAGTTTGCGGCCAGCTCAGCTTCTATGGGTCATTGCCAGTGCGATCATCATCGCTGCTCCCGGGTGCGGTGGTGACGAGACCAGCGGCACCGGCGGCACCGGCGCCTCCACCGGCGGCACCGGCGGCACCGGCGGCACTGGGGGCAGCGCCAGCGGGACTGGCGGCTCGGGCGGCTCGACCTCGGGCTGCGATCTGGACTCGGCCATCCCGCCCTGGCCCGACTGGGTACCGCCTTGGCCGGGCGAGGGCCTCAATGCCACCGGGAAGACGACCTTCTGGGCCTTCGACAGCGGAGCGTCGATCGCCGATCTGGCCGTCACCAACGGCGCCACCAGTGCCGTCGTGATGTGGACGACCCCCGGTGAGGCTGACTCGACCATCGGCTGGGGCACCGAGGTGGACACCTGCCCGACGGGCTACCACCGCACCGGCGGACGGAAGGAGCATCGACTGGCCGTTGGTCCCTTGCAGCCCGACACCGAGTATTTCGTGACCGTGCGCTCGTCAGACGGCACCGAGACCGACCAAGACACGATCAGCTTCTCCACGTCAGTCGAGGCGCCGGCCACCGAGCTATCCGATTGCGCCACCATCGACACCCCAGGGGACTATCGCCTGGTGGCCGATGTGACCGCCGACTGCACCTGTATGACCGTGCAAGCTGATGGCGTGAGCCTCGATCTGGGCTGGCACACCATCACTTACGCTGACGTCGGGACCGGCGAGCAGTGCCATGGCATCGCCATCGACGGCAGCAATGCCGAGGTGTTCAACGGCATCGTCGAGCAGAGCAGCAATGGGGGCGGCGCGCTCTACAGCCACACCGTGCGGATTTACGGTGGCGACCACATCGCCGTCGACCAGCTCTGGCTGCGTGTCGTCGGCTCCGACGCCTTCGGCCTGCGCTCCATGTACAGCGATGACGTCTTGGTCAACCACGTCTTGGTCGTGTCCGAAGTCCAGGACGTCACCGATCGCCACTACCCAGGCAATCGGGGCATCGCCCTGGACCTGCCTGATGAAGGCCCAGGCGAAGTGATGGATTCCATCGTCTTCGGCGCGCCCCATTGGGGGATCTACATGACCGGCGGCGATCGTCTGGACACGGCGCCCACCAGCGGACAGACCCGTCGCATCGGCAACAACCACGTCTTCGCCGACATGCACGCCACCAACGGCTATGGGCTCGGCGTCCACGCCAACCACGTCGAGGTGGACCACAACGAGGTGCGGCCGCTCTACAACGGCCGCGCCCTCCACTACACCCGCAGCAATGGCCACATCCACCACAACATCATCGAAGCGGTCGAGCTCATCGCCGGCGAAGTGAGCCAGGGCTACGCCTACTACTCGGACCTGGCTGATTCGTCCTCTCCCCATGATGCCAGCGTCTGCAGCTGGGTGGTGGCCCATGGCATCCGCGTCGAGAGCGGCAACTTCGGAGTGGTGCACCACAACGAGGTCTATACGTTCAGTCTCGCCGACGTGAGCTTCGGCGCAACGTCGCTCAACATCAGCACCGGTAGCGGTGCTCAAGGTGGCATCGAAGTCCACCACAACCAGTTCACCGTCCATGAGGCGACGGGCTCGATCGCTTGCGGCGGTGGCTTGCCCATCGTCGCCGGCTGGGTCCGTGGCGATGCGCCGGTGCTGCCCGCTGATCTGCACGACAACCGCTTCGTCTCCAACGGCGACACGCTGGTCATCGAGAGCCCCGCTCTGGCCACCAGCACGAACGACGAAGAGATCCAGCAGTGACTTGTGCGGCGTCGCCGGCAGCGTATCATGCCGCGCTGTCATGGTAGCGCTCGCATGGATACGAGGTGGAGGAGAGCTCGGCACGGGCGTCGCCCATGCCCTCTTCGAAGCCGGGCTGCAGCTGGTCGTGATCGAGCTGGCTTTGCCCCGCACGCTCCGACAGGGCGTCGCTTTCGCTAGCGCTGCCATCGAGGGGCGGATCACCGTAGGCGGCGTCGAGGCGATCCACTGCCTGGATCACGACGCCATCAACGCGGCCTGGGCGGCCCATCAGGTCCCCCTCTGGACCGGTGACGAATCCTCACTCGAGCTGCGCCCCGCCGTGCTGGTCGACGCCCGCATGCGACGACTGACCGAGCCGCTGTCCACCATCGACGAGGCCCAAACGGTGATCGGCATTGGTCCGGGCTATGTGGCCGGCCAGGACGTGCACTACGTCATCGAATCCAATCGCGGGCCACGGCTCGGTCAGGTGATCACCCAGGGCGGCGCCGAGGCCCACACCGGGATCCCCGGCAACGTGCAGGGCCGGCGGGAAGAGCGTCTGCTCCGTGCCCCGCGGGCCGGTACCCTGACCCGCACCGCAGCGCTCGGCGACTTCGTCGAGACCGGTGACGTGGTGGCCCAAGTCGACGGCGAGGCGGTCCGGGCTCGGTTGCCCGGTATGATTCGAGGCCTCAAGCTCACCGGCGTGTCCGTCGGGGCGCACCACAAGGTGGGCGATGTCGATCCCCGCCGTGACCGAACGCTATTGGAAACGATGACCGACAAGGCCCGTGCCGTGGGCCAAGCTGCGGTGAAGGCCGTGACGTTGGCCGGCGTGCTAACGCCGAGCCCGCGGTCGAGCGAGCCCCAAGAAGAGAAGGACTAGAGCCCGCCATGAAGCAACCAACCGTCGCCACAGAGGTATCCCGATGATCGGTTTCGCACGGGCACGATTGCTGCTTCCCCTATCGAACAGCCGGGGACGGGACGAACGCATCGAGGACGGCTACGTCACCTATCAGCCTGACGAGATCCTCGAGGTGGGTGCCTATACCGATGAGGTGGGCCAACAGCTGCTCTCCAAACACGGCAAGCTCGACGTGCTCGGCGGCACCGCGGCCAGCACCGTCGATGAGCTGATCAGCCACGATGGTGTCCTGCTGCCAGGCTTCGTGAAGGCCCACGGTCACGACCATGAGTCGCCCATCATCGGCATGGTCAAAGACGTGCCCCTGACCGCTTGGCTCGACGGCGCAGTGAACCTCTTCACCCGTTTCCTCGAAGAACGACAGGACGCCTTGAGCGCTGAGCTCGGCGACTCTCCTCACTTCATGACCTACCTCAAGGCCAAGGCCGATGACCTCTACTACGGCATCACCTCGGCCATGACCCACCACTGCAACTTCAGCAAGTACCGGGTCGACGAGCTTGCCCGGGCCAGCGAGACGGCCGGCACCCGCATCCTCATCGCCGTGGGCAGCCAAGATCGAAACTACTACGAGAAGCTGCTCGACATTCCCCACACCTTGGCCATCGAGCGGTTGGATCGGGCCGTGGTCAAATACGCCGACAACGAGCGCACCACCATTTTGCCAGGACCAGACCAGTTCTTCTCCAATGGCCCGGAGATCCTCAAAGCGCTCAAGGCCTGGGCGCGGGACCACGGCACCTTGCTGCATTGCCACAGCTCCGAAGAGCTGGGCACGACCGAGTGGTTCAAGAAGGAATACGGCATGACGCCGGTGCAATACGGCCACCACATCGGGATTCTCGATGAGCACACCGTCTTGGCCCACCAGGTGCAAACCACTGCCGAGGACGTGGCCATCCTGCGCGACACCGGCACGAGAATCGTTCACAACCCGCTGGCCAACACCATTCTCGGCTCGGGCATGCCGCCTATCATGGACATGCTGGAGGCCGGCATTCCCGTGGCTATTTCCACCGATGGATCAGGCAGCGCAGACAACCAGAACATCCTGGCAGCCGCCCGCTTGGCCTCTCAGTACCAAAAAGCACACCATCAGCGCGCTCAGAACCTGCCAGCCCAACAAGTCCTGGAGATGATCACCATCGAGGCAGCGAAGATGTTGCGCATCAATGCAGGCTCCCTCGAGCCGGGCAAGGCTGCCGACTTGGTGCTCATCGACCTGCGCCGCCCAAACCTGGTGCCCACCCGCAAGACCAATGTGGTCGAAAATCTAATCTGGGCCTCCGACGGAAGCGAAGCGCGGTTTGTCGTGGCCGGTGGCAAGGTGGTCAAAGACGATTACCAGCTGACGACCATCGATGTCGGCGACGTGAGCCAGAAGCTCAGCTGGCTCGCCACCGAGCTGGATAGCTATGCTGAACAGAGCGGCGAGCTACGAGGCACCGGCGCGCCCCGCTGAGCGCCGACCGTCTAGCCGTCCAGAGGCACGCCACAGATCGCGTCGACCAGGGTGTCCAGCGTCGCCAGCGAGCAAGCCGCCTTCGAGTCACAGTCCTCGTTCTGGGTCAGACAGAAGGTGAGTGCCTCGTAGACCAAATCCGACTGTCCCGGTGCCACGTCCAGGAGCGTGCCGCAGAGCTCGTCCGCCGCCTCCGCTTCCTGCTCGAACACCTGTTGAGCGGTGCTAGGCGCAAGCTCGTCCATCGCCTCTCGAAGGCAGCTGAACTCAAGATCCTCCTCGTCGCAGGATTGCTCTTGCAGACACTCGTAGACCGCCTCTTGAATGTCCTCGCGCCACAGCTGACGGGAGCAGACATAGCGACTCGCGCAACCGTCCACGTCGAAGGGCTCAGCCTCGTCATCGACGCACACGCGCTGCCGATCAGCCAGAGCCTGGCAGAGCGCAACGTCCTCTGGCCCAGGCGCACCACGCAGCTCATCCAGTTCACCCAGTGGCGCGCGCCCCTCGAGGCAACCCACCAGGGCGCCCACTAGCGCCAACAACAAGCCCAAGAATCCAGCTCTCAGCATGCTGTGGGCTGTGATGCAACGGCTACGCCAACCCCTGTTTCTGGCTTAACCACTGAGAAACACAGGCGAACCCCTATTGTCATAATGTCGCGCGGCAGCGCCGATCGGGGCTGTGAGTGACAAAGCTGTCACAAGCAGAGCGCTCACGAGCAGAGCGGTCACACCACGACCAGCTCGTAGTCCCGCTGGCCGAGCCCCATCCTCTCGCCGTGGGCGAGCTGGATGGTGGCATCGGTCTTGGGATAGCTCAGCGACTCGATGCTCTGGCCGGCCCGCTCCTGGAACAGTCGCAGGACGGCCTGGTCAATGGCCACCGGATCCCGCGAGGCAAGCAGACCGATGTCCTCGCAGAGCGGCTCTTGATCCCGACCGAGGCAGTCGCAATCCTTGGTGATCGCCATGGCAGCGGTCACATAGCCGATCCGCTTGGGCTTGCGCCGCACCACCGCGGCGGCGTGCTCGACGATCCGCTCTTGCAGCTCACGGCCGCCGACGGCCCAGTCGAAGCGCACGGCGTCGTCCCGACAAACGGCCACGCACTCACCGCAACCAATGCACTTCTGGTCGTCGATGACGGCGTAGTCGTCCACCTCGATGGCGTCTGAAGGGCACCAGTCGGCGCAGGTGCCGCAGGCGGTGCAGCTGTCCGCGTCGATCCGGGGCTGCTGTCCGTGGTGTTGCCGCAGCTTGGCGCGCTTGGAGCTGCAACCCATGCCGAGGTTCTTCAGCGCCCCGCCCATACCGGTACCGAGGTGACCGGTGGCGTGGCTGAGCACGAGCATGCTGCGGGCCTGCATGATGCCCATGGCGATGGACACCCGCTGGCAATGCTTGCCATCGACGGTCACGTCGATCTCCTCGGCCCCGTTGAGCCCGTCCGCAGGAATGAAGGGGGCACCGACGGCCTCGAAGCCAAAGCCGTGCTCCTGGGCCACCTGGGCGTGGCCGACCGCGTTGTCGCGACGACTGCGGTAGAGCACCGCCGTGTCGGTCAGAAAGGGCGAGGCCCCGGTTGCGGCCATGCAGCGCACCAGCGCCGCGGCAATGGCAGGACGGACGAAGGTCTTGGTGCCCGGCTCGCCCACGTGCAGCTTGAGGGCAGGAAGATCGCGGGCCTCGAAGATGTCGTCGAAACCGGCCCGGCGCCACAAGGCTTCGGTGACTCGGGCAAGCTCTTGATCGCTGTCAGAGGCCCGGCAGGGGGCTAGGTAGACACGACTCATGTTCCGATCTTGCGCCGATGACGACTCGGCGGCCACCGCAGAATTGTTCATCCTGAAGGGGTCGATCCGACACTATGGATTAGTGGACCCTGCCCGCCTTAGCTGTCTACCCTGAACGGGCGCTCCCCAGATGATCGAGGATTTGAAACGATGCGCCAATCGCTGCTCTTACTGATACTCGCCACGCTGTTCATTCTGTGGCCTGCTGCCGCCACGGCTCAGACCTGGGTCGATTCACGGACGACGCCAGCCCTTGGCGAGATCGTCGCCATCGACGCCACCGGCGAGGAAAACTGGCTGTGGGGCTTCGAAGATCTGGCCGGCGACGGCACCGACTTCAAGCAACAGGAACAGTCCATCGATATCCGCACGGCCTACGCCAGCACGGGCGGGGGACAGTTCTGGGTCCGCACCTACGTCTCTGACGCCAACGCTGCCGGCGGCAACGTGACGGTCTTCGTGTTCGTCGACTCGGAGGATGGCGGCGGCAGCGCTGCAGCGACTGAGCTGGATCCGAAGTTCGTCAGCGACGAGACCGATGGCGGCTACGACTACGTCATCCAGATCGGGGGCAACGGCGCGCTGGAGGAAATCTGGCAGTGGCAAGGCAACCAGTTCCAGCCCACTAGCCCTCAATCGGGCATCGACGCCGAGACGGACCAAGACGGTGATCCCGTGGAGATCAACGGGGTCGACCATGGCTACCTGCAAGGGATGGTCGATTTGGACTTGGTGGGCCTGACCCCCGCCTGTCTCGCCAACATCTACGTGCGCTCGGTCCACAATGCCGCTGGCGGCGACGGTGACCTGGAGGTCGGCACCGTCGCGCCTTGCATTCCAGCAGACGACAACGGCGATGACGTTCCCGACCTGTTGATGCCTTCCACCCCCTGCACCAACAACGACGAGTGTCCTGGCGGCGGGATCTGTGTCGATGGTGTCTGCCTGATACCCCCGCCCTGCCTCGACGACGGCGACTGTGATCCCGACGAGGAGTGCACTGAAGACCACATCTGCCTGCCCGTGCCCGGCGGCAGCTGCGTCGACAACGACGATTGTGACGATGGGCTGGTGTGCCGCGACGGCATCTGTAGCCCTTGTTTACTCGGAGGGGACGAGTGCGGCCCAGGCATGTTCTGCGGCCCTGACGGACGGTGCCACGACGGCACCATCAGCAGCAGTGGAGCGGGCGGTGCCGGCGGCGCCACTGGCCTCTTCGTCGACGGCGAGGACCGTGCCCAGGGCGGCGCCTTCACCTGCACCACCTCAGCCGGCTGGGGTCGGTCGGGACTCGCGCTGCTGGCGCTGGCCCTCGCCTTCGTGACCATGAGCATCCGCCGCAGCCGTCGACCTCTTTGATTTCTCGTCAGGCCACCATGAAAAATCGCTGTCAGGTAGCCTCCCTGGCGCTTGCGGTGAGCTTCCTGCTCACCCCAAGGCCAGCTCAGGCTCAACAAGAATCGACCATCGACGCCGAGCGGTTCAAGCCCGCCGTGACCCACGACGGCTTCGTCACCACCGAAGGCTCGTCCGTCCGACCTGAAGACGACCGCTGGGAGTTTGGCCTCTTTGCCAACTACGCCCGCGGCCCCCTGCTGATCGTCGACGCCGCCGGCGACTTGAAGGCAGCCTATGTCGACAACCGCGTGGGCTTCGACGTGATGGCGTCGCTGACCGTCATCGGCCCCTTCGCGATCGGCGTGGATCTGCCCTTCTTCGTGCCCCAAACCGGCGACAGCGATCCCGGGGTCGAGGGACTGGACGATGGGCCTTCAGTCGCCGGCCTCGGCGATCTGCGCCTGGTGCCCAAGCTGCGGATCCTCGACGATCGCGAGCTGTTCGGCTTGGCGCTGGCCGCCGAGCTGCGAGCGCCCACCCACGCCGGTGATTTCGCGGGCGGCGCGCGCAACGTGGTCTTCGCCCCCAAGCTGATCTTCGATCATCGCTTCTGGGGCTCCGGTTGGCGAATTGGCGCCAACGCCGGCGTGACGCTGCGCGAGGGCACCGACTTCTACACCATCGAGGCGGCCAGCGAGTTCAGCTACGCCGCGGCGGTGGGCTATCGCTTCGGCGGCCAGGACGGCATGGTGAAGCTCGGGGTCGAGGTCTTTGGCGGCGTCGGCTTGGTCGCCGCCGACCGAGAAGAAGTGCCACTGGAAGGCCTGCTCTACGGCAAGATCAACCCAACCGAGCAATGGGAGATCAGCTTCGGCCCCGGCATGGGTCTGGTCCCAGGCTACGGGATCCCGACCTTCCGGGCTTTTGCGGGCGTGCGCTTCCGCCCGACGA
>JAUVCD010000040.1 GCA_030590865.1 Myxococcales bacterium
ATTTCGGGACGACGAGCTCTACCAGTTCACCACCGACCACACGCTGGCCGAGCAGCTCCGCGCGCGCACCCACGTGGAGGTCGACGACAGCTCCCCCTGGCATCACGTGCTCTGGAACGCCCTCGGCGGCGGTGAGTCGCCCAGCGCCGAGCCTGAGGTCCTTCGGCGCAGCCTGTTGCCCAAAGACACGCTGTTGCTGTGCTCCGACGGCTTGAACAAACACGTGACGGACGACGAAATCGCCGTGGCCCTGCGATCCGCCGAAAACGCAGATGACGCCTGCAAGCGACTGGTTGCCATGGCCAACGCCGGCGGCGGCCAAGACAACATCACAGTCTTGGTGGCTCGCTCCACCAGCCCGGCAGACGACGCGGCGAGGGCCCCTACCCTGCGCCGACCAGCGCACTGACTCGCGTCGTTCGGCAGGACGAGCGTGGGTTCCTACAGCGAAGCCAGAACCCCAGGGAGACGCCCATCATGAAAATGACCACCGAAGAGGCTTTCATCAAAGTCCTGCAGCGCCACGGCATCGAGAATGCCTTTGGTATCATCGGCTCGGCGTTCATGCCGATCTCCGACCTTTTCCCAAGGGCGGGCATCACGTTCCGGGACTGCGCCCATGAAGGCTCGGGCGGGATGATGGCCGACGGCTACACGCGCGCCTCGGGCAAGATGTCGATGATGATTGCTCAGAATGGCCCTGGCATCACCAACTTCGTGACCGCGGTCAAGACAGCCTACTGGAATCACACGCCGCTTCTGCTGGTGACTCCACAGGCCGCGAACAAGACCATGGGACAGGGCGGCTTCCAGGAAGTCGAACAGATGAAACTCTTCGAGGACATGGTCGCCTACCAGGAAGAGGTGCGCGACCCGTCCCGGGTGGCCGAGGTGCTGAACCGGGTGATCCTGAATGCCAAACGTGCCTCTGCACCAGCACAGATCAACGTGCCACGGGACTTCTGGACCCAGGTCATCGACATCGAGCTTCCCGAGATCGTCGAATTCGAACGCCCCGCCGGTGGTGTCGAAGCCATCCAGCAGGCGGCCGACCTGCTTTCTTCTGCAACGTTCCCGGTTATCCTCAACGGTGCGGGTGTCGTGCTGGCCGGAGCGATCCCGGCGTCCATCGCCCTGGCAGAGCGACTCGATTCCCCGGTCTGTTGTGGCTACCAGCACAACGACGCATTTCCCGGCTCCCATCCCCTGTTTGCAGGGCCGCTTGGCTACAATGGTTCCAAGGCCGGGATGGAGCTGATCGCCAAAGCCGACGTCGTTCTGGCGCTTGGCACGCGGCTCAACCCGTTCTCCACTCTGCCGGGCTACGGAATCGACTACTGGCCGAAAGATGCAAACACCATTCAGGTGGACATCAACCCGGATCGGATCGGCCTGACCAAGAAGGTCGCGGTCGGCATCGTTGGCGACGCCAAGCAGGTTGCGACCGAGATCCTCAACAAGCTCTCCGACAAAGCCGGCGACGCCGAGCGCGCCGAACGCAGGGCAACGATCGAGCAAACGAAGTCGGCATGGGCCCAGCAGCTCGCGTCGATGGATCACGAAGACGACGACCCCGGCACCACCTGGAACGAGCGCGCCCGCGGTGCCAAGCCCGACTGGATGAGCCCGCGTATGGCCTGGCGCGCGATCCAGGCCGTGCTGCCGAAAGAGGCGATTATCTCTTCCGACATCGGCAACAACTGCGCCATCGGCAACGCCTACCCGACCTTCGAAGAGGGGCGCAAATACCTTGCGCCTGGTCTGTTTGGCCCCTGCGGCTACGGTCTGCCGGCCATCGTCGGCGCCAAGATCGGCTGTCCGGATACGCCGGTCGTCGGCTTTTCCGGGGACGGTGCCTTCGGGATCGCGGTCACCGAGCTCACTGCGATCGGCCGTCCGGAGTGGCCCGCGATTACGATGATCGTGTTCCGCAACTACCAGTGGGGTGCCGAAAAACGGAACTCGACCTTGTGGTACGACGACAATTTCGTCGGCACCGAGCTGGACGAAGGGGTGTCCTACGCCGGCATTGCGACAGCCTGTGGACTGAAGGGCGTACAGACCCGCACCATGGACGAGCTCACCGAAGCCCTAGGGACAGCGCTCGAGGATCAGGCGGCCGGAAAGACCACGATCATCGAGGCGCTCATCAACCAGGAGCTGGGCGAGCCTTTCCGCCGCGACGCCATGAAGAAACCCGTGGAGGTCGCGGGCATCGACCCGGCGGATATGACGAAACCCGTCGCCGGATAACAATGGATGCCAGCGATCGGCGGCCGCGATCACTGCGGCGCCGGCACCACCTTGCGAAGCGCCTGCAGGTGCCGCCGGGTGAAGGAAGAAACGGCCAGCAGCCGCTCATCGCTAGCCGCGCGGATGGCCTTCATCGAGCCAATCTCGGACAACAGCGCCTGGCGTGCCACCGGGCCGATGCCACGGATGCCATCCAGCTCAGAGCGCAGCTGTCGCTGCTTGCCAGCCTGCTTGCGCCCTCGGTTGGCGAAGCGGTGCGCCTCGTCGCGAACCAGGGCCAGGAAGTGGAGCGATGAGCTCGTCGACCGGAGGGCGACTGGGTTCATTTGACCGGGCAGGTACACCCGGTCGACCAGCGTGTCACCGGTGGCGGTCTCCCGCTCTTTGGCCAGGCCGACGATGGCCAGCTCGTGCAGACCCAGATCGCGCGCCGCGGCGAGGGCCACGCCGAGCTGTCCCCTCCCGCCATCGACGACGAAGAGGTCAGGCAGCTCCCAATCACTTGCACCCTGCTTGGCGGCACCGTCCCCACGGTCGCCACCGTCACCACGCTCGCCACCGTCGTCACTGTGAGCCGCCTCAGCCGCCAACCGCCCGCGGCGGAAACGGCGGGCGAGCACCTCATACATCGCCGCGTAGTCGTCGCCGACATCGGTCGTTCGGATTCGAAAGCTCCGGTAGCGCTGCTTGTCTGGCTGACCATCCCGCAGACACACGACCGCGCCGGCCGCATCGCTGCCCCCTAGATGAGAAATGTCACAACATTCGATGACCCGCGGCAGGGTGGACAATCGCAGCTTGGCCCGGAGCTCTTCGAGCCGCGCGTCGAGCTCGTCACTGGCCCGTTGCTTCTCGACAAAGGCATGGGCGGCGTTGTCGGTGGCAAGCTCGAGCAGCTTGCGGCGTGGTCCCTGTTTGGGCACCACGGCGCGCACCTTCTTGCCCCGCAGATCGCCGAGCCAGTCAGCCAGGCCCTGCACGGCGTCGGGCCGCACCGGCAACACGAGCTCGTCGGGCAGCACGCCGACCCGAGCCTCGGAGGCGTAGTACTGGGTCAGAAAACCCGCAACGATCTCCTCATCCGGCAACTCGCTACGCCCGAGTGAGAACGACCTCGTGTCGGTAAGGTGGCCTTGCCGCACGAGCATCAACACCAATTCAATGATCCCACCCTCCCGGTACAAGCCCACGACATCTTGGTTGATCCGCCGCACCACGACGACGCGTTGACGCTCCAGAATCGATTCGATGGCCTGCAGCTGGTCTCGATACATGGCGGCGAGCTCGTACTCCAGGTCTGCCGAGGCGTGGGCCATCCGCTTGGTGAGGTCGCCAGTCAACTCGTCGTGACGAGCGTCGAGAAACAGCTCGACCGCACGGACTTGCTGGCCATAGCGCTCGGCATCGACGTCGAATACACAAGGCGCCGGGCAGCGGTTGATCTGGTACTGGAGGCATGCCCGCTGGCGCCTTCGCAGCTCCGAGTCGCTGCAGGTGCGTAACCTGAAGTGCTTGTTGACCAGGTGCAGCGTGCGCCGGGCGCTGGTCGCTGAATGGTAGGGTCCGAAGTAACGAGCACCGTCAGCCGTTGGGCGACGCACCGTCTCGAGCCGCGGCCAGGGGATGCGACTGTCTAGGCGCAGACAAAGGAAGTCTTTGTCATCCCGGAGCTTCACGTTGAAGCGCGGCTGGTTCTGCTTGATCAGCTCGTTCTCGAGAACCGCCGCCTCCTTCTCGCTGGCGGTGACGATGGTCTCCAGATCCACGACGATCCGCCGCAAGATCGGGATGAAGTAACGAGCGTCGGACGACGAGCCGGTAAAGTAGCTGCGCACCCGGCTGCGGAGGCTCTTGGCCTTGCCGACATAGACCACCTCACCCTTGGCGTCCTTGAACAGGTAGCAACCACTGGCAGGCTTAAGCGATGCCAGCTTGCTCTTCAGCCGCTCGGCATAGCTGTCTTTCTTCGCTGTGGGCATACCGGATGGGTTGAGAGCCGGTGCGGGAGCCGCCAATCGCACCGACGAGTGTTTGATGGCAAGCTCTCGCCGCGGACGCAAGCTGCAGGTGGTCGGCAGGTCGCGGGCAGCCTCTTTGCCCAGCCATCGTTGCAGCTGTTGCGCAAATTCGCCGAAACACCAGGCTGACCGAGCCAGCAGCCCCTCGTGTCGGCGCCATCGTCGCCGCCGGGCTCTGCTATGGTCTGGAGCGACAAAGAAGGAGAACGAGATGGCTCAAGGAGGATGGGGCGGCCCGCCGCAGGGCGGTGGCCCGGGACAACCGGCAGGTGGCGGATACCCGCCGCAAGGCGGCCAGCCACCAGGCGGCCATCCGCCAGCGGGCGGAGGCTATCCGCCGCAAGGTGGGCAGCCACCGGCAGGCGGAGGCTATCCGCCGCAGGGTGGGCAGCCGCCAGGTGGGCAGCCACCAGCGGGCGGTGGCTATCCTCCACAAGGTGGGCCGCCGCAAGGTGGGCAGCCGCCGGCAGGCGAAGGCTATCCTCCACAAGGTGGGCCGCCGCAAGGTGGGCCGCCACCCCCAGGCGGAGGCTATCCCCCCCAAGGTGGACCGCCACCTGGTGGCGCCCCCTACGGACCTGGTCCGGCGCCGCCACCAGGCGCGCCCCCTCAGCAATTCGGCCATCCGGGCTTCGGACAGCCAGGCGCCGGAGGACCGTCGGGAGAAGGTGCCGGCCGCTTGGTCAAGCACGGGATCATCGGAGGCGTGATCGGCGGCGTGGCGGCATCGATTCCGGTGCTCAACCTCCTCAACATGTGCTTCTGCCTGTTGTTCATGGTCGGCGCCGTCATCGGCGTGTCCATGTACCTGAGTGAGCACCCTCAAGAGCAACTGTCCGATTCGGACGGTGCCACCATCGGCGCCATCGCCGGCGCCACCGGTGGCGCCGTCGCAGCCGTCTTCGGCATTATCCTCGGCTGGGTGTTGAGCTCAGTCCTGGCCAGCATCTACGGCAGCATCTACGGCTTCCTCCCTCCAGCGCTCCTCAGCGCCATGGCACACAGCATGGGCCAGGGCATCCTCATGATCCCGGTCAACATCATCGTGGCAGGGGGCTTCGGCGCCTTGGCCGGCTTCTTGTCGCTCCAGCTCTTCTTCAAGGAGCGCCGCAAGCAGTGACCCACGTGCTGGCGCGGCGTTGGCGATGGATGGCGGCTTTGCTGCTGTCCATCGGCCTGCTCCCCTGGATGCTCGCATTGCTGGGCGCCACGACCGAATGGTGGCGCCCGGCCTTTGCGATCTTCTGTCACCAGCTACCGGACCGAAGCCTATCGTTTCACGGACACGACATGCTGGTGTGCAGCCGCTGCGCCGGCATCTTCGCAGGCCTGAGCCTGGGAGCCTTGCTGCCATTGTCACGGAGCCTGCGCCACCACGGGCGGGCCTTGGTGATCGGCGCCATCGCCCTAAACCTCGTGCAGGCCGCCAGCCAGCTCGCGCTGCCCTACTGGCACACGCCCCGCCTGCTCTGCGGGTTGGCCTTCGGCTGGGCCGCCACCGCCTTCTTCATCGCCAGCCTGCGGGCTGAGGCCGAACCGGTTGGTGCCATCGCCTTCGTCAACCAAGGGTGATCACAACGGGTGTCCCAATCTGTAGGGTTGCTCGCAGCGCTCCTTGCTGACCCAATCAGCACTCAAATCGGTAGGCCCTCCATGGTGTTCCCAATGCGCTCCCCTAGCCTCAGGGTATTTCTGTAGGGTTGCTCATGGCGTTCTTTGCTGACCTGCAATGCCAGATTTCAGATCTGAAATGAGGCAGCCGCAAAGGTTGAGATTCTCCTGACGGTGACGTGCAAATGACCGGAACGGCCCTTGCACGTGGCTACGGCAGGCCTGGGGAGCCACTGGGGTGGTATCAGCGGGTCGAAACGGGGTGAATGGCTGTGCCCATTCGCTTGCAATCAGGGACATCGAAAAGCCATTGCGTGGCTGACCCGCGCCGTGGGCGAGCGCCATAGACGCTTGGACGGACTTGCCAACCCGTTGAGTGGTCTCAACACCGAGGAATTCACCATGAAGGTCCAGGACATTGATCTCAGCAAGATGCTCAAGTTCGCCCCCGACACCGGTCGGGTCTTTCTCGGCGACGATCGCATGCTCATCTTCCGCCAGGACTCGCTGGGGGTGCTGCGCAAGCTGCTCTATGAGCAACTCGGCGAGGGGTTGGCCCGTTCGATCGTCTCCAAGTTCGGCTATCGCTGCGGCCATGGCGACTTCGAGACCCTGAACAAGAT
The DNA here is from genome assembly GCA_030590865.1 of Myxococcales bacterium. Taxonomy (GTDB): domain Bacteria; phylum Myxococcota_A; class Polyangia; order Polyangiales; family Polyangiaceae; genus JAPYTK01. Next base: position 6,506 of record JAUVCD010000040.1, read on the forward strand.
GTACGACTGGGACACCGAGGAAGACCGGTTCGGCGCCGGCCCGGTGATGCACACCTGGGAGGGGATCGTGCACGTCGAGCCGACCATGCTGGAATTCGACCGGGACCAAGGGAAATTCCACATGACCGGAATCTGGCGCAACTCCTATGAAGCAGAGATCCACACCAGCCAGTTCGGCAAGTCCGACGAGCCGGTCTGTCACTCTCTTACGGGCTACGCCAGCGGCTGGTGCTCCGCATTTTTCGGCCAACCTCTGGTCGCCATCGAGACCATGTGCACCGGTCGCGGCGACGATCACTGTGAGTTCGAAGTCCGCCCCGAAGATGCGTGGGGCCCTGAGGCGGACCCGTGGAAGCGCTCCCTCGAAGCAACGGGCTTCTCGGTGTCCAAGGAGCTGGAGCAGAAGATCGCGCTGGTCGAACGGCAGGCGCTGGCGATCAGCGAGCTGTCCACGCCAGTCATGGAGGTGTGGGACGACGTGCTGGTGCTGCCCATTGTCGGAGTGGTCGACACCCATCGCAGCGTCGACATCATGAACAACCTGCTGCAGCGCATCGTCGACACCCAGTCCAAGTGCGTCATCATCGATATCACCGGCGTCGAGGTGGTCGACACCAGAACGGCCGACTACCTCCTCAAGGTGGTACGCGCCTCGGTGCTTCTTGGCACCCGTTGCGTGCTGACTGGGCTGAGTCCCGCCGTCTCCCAAACACTGGTGGAGATCGGCGCTGACCTGCGAGAGGTGCGCACGCTGCGCAACCTCAAGGAGGGCCTCAAGGACTGCCTGCGCTTCCTGAGCACTAACCAGGGTGTCACGCCGTTGACGGGACCATGAGAAGCCGCACCATCCCGATCATTCGCTTCCGGGACGCGCTAGTGGTCTCGATCCAGATCGAGCTGAGCGATCAGCTGGTGCTGGATCTCAAGGAGGACATCGCCAGTGAGCTGGCGCGCACATCAGCTCATGGCCTGGTGATCGAGGTTTCCGGGGTCGATCTCGTCGACAGCTTCATCGCCAGAGCGTTGCGTGACATCGCCCAGGTGGCCCGGCTCATGGGCACCGAGACGATCGTCGCGGGGCTCGATCCCGGCATGGCGATCACCCTCGTCGAGATGGGCATGACCATGCGCGGCGTCCGCACCGCACTCAACCTGGATACGGCGATGGACGTTCTCGAGGCACTGGCCCGCGAGGCTGACGAGGTGGAATTCGACATTCATCAGATGGACCAGGCTGATGCCTCGACCATCGAACCGTGGATCGCCAAACTGGGAACCAAGTTGTCGTGACTGCAGCCACACTGAACCCACAATCATCCAGCCCTCCTGAGGGGGGCGAGTCATGAAGGCTGAGTCATGAGAGCTGGGCATGGGTACGCCGCGAGCCACTACGCCGAGCTGTGCGAGATCGTCGCCGATGGTGTTGGGCCATTGCTGGCGCGTTCGGTCTGCAATGCTGCCCTGAAGCGATGCGGGCTGACCGAGCTGGTGCTCGAACGAAATGGGATCACTCCACGGTTGGTGGACGTGCTGGTGCAGGGGACGAGCTGGTTATGCAAGGACAAGAAGAAGAAGCAGGTCGTGACCGCTCGGCTCAAAGCCCTCGGTGGGGCCGCGACCACCCACGCCCTAGCGCCACAGCAACCATCGGTGATCCCGATCACCGATGAAAGTCACATCGTCGATGCGCGGAGTAGCGTCCGGCGGATCTCCAAGGCCGTCGGCTTCGGCCACACCGATCAGATCAAGATCGCCACAGCCGTTTCAGAACTTGCGCGCAACATCTACAAGTACGCAGGCAAAGGGACGATCACCATCACGGCGACCACCGGAACCCCTCGTCCAGCGATCCGTATCGTCGCTCAGGACGAGGGGCCCGGCATCGCCAATCTGGATCAGGTCTTGGCGGGTCACTACCGGTCGAAAACGGGCTTGGGCCTGGGGATTGTCGGGTGCCGCAACCTGATGGATGAGTTTCAGATCGCGGCGCCGGTAGGAAGCGGGACTTTGGTAACCATGACGAAGTACCTATGACTGTGGAACTGCAATTCGGCTGCGCCTCCCGTCCGAAGCCCGGGGAATCTGCCTGTGGCGATCAGACGGCGACCATCCACGGCCCAGAGTGGGTGCTCCTGGCGGTCGTCGACGGGTTGGGCCACGGTCCTGAAGCCGAAACGGCGGCCCTGGCGGCTTGCACCTTCGTGCGGGACCACGCATCCATGGGTCTCAGCGAGCTAATGGCGGGACTCGATCGAGCTATCGCACGAACCCGTGGCGCAGCCATCACCTTGGTACGAGTGTCTTTGGCTACCGGTGAATGGACACACATCGCCGTAGGCAACGTCGAGTGGTCCAGTCTCCGTCGCCTCGAGAATCACCCGCTGACCGTGCCTGGCGTGGTGGGTGCGAGGGTTCGAAAACTCGTGGAGACACGGGGACAGCTCGCCTCGGGAGACATCGTCGTCTTGTATACCGACGGCATTTCCAGCCGTTTTCGTCTCCAGTCCTACAGCAGCCTCACAGCCCAAGCCATCGCAGATGCCCTCCTCGACCAATGGGCGAAAGACCACGACGATGCCACCTGTGTCGTTATCAAACTCTGAGAAACGCATCTCCATTTCCCGCTACGCCGATGTGCTCGTCGTCCAGGGCAGCGCACGGCGCATGGCCGCCGAATTGGGCTTCGGGGCGCGCTCTCAGTGGGAGATCGCCATCGCTGTCTCCGAAGCGGCCGCCAACATCTTCAAGCACACTCCTGGTGGCTCGGTGGTGCTGCGCTGCCGGCTGATTTGTGATCGAGAGTGCTTCGAGTTCGAGGCGGCAGACCGCGGTGACGGGGTCGACGACATCCCATCGGCCAAACGAGATGGCATGTCCCAAGGGTGCGATCTCGCGACCTACGAGGGCGTGGACCGTCCCCGTGGCCTGGGGGCCGGCCTGGGGGCCATCTATCGGCTGATGGATCAGGTCACCATGGGCAATAGACCTCAGGGTGGCTTCTCTGTTGTGGCACAGAAGCTCCTCCCGTCCACACGCTAGGCGGCGGCCCTTGGCGCGATGCTCCCCAAGGGGGGCACTTGCGCTGCACCCCCCATGGTATTGTAGCTAGGTGAGGAGACGGGCACTGAGCCTGCTGGCCGCGAGTCTGGGACTGATGGGCTGCGGCTCTGAATCGGAAACCGAAACGCCACCTCCGGTCGAGGAACCGACCTGCGCCGAGACGGAACTGGAGCTGTCCGATGGTAGCTGCGTACCGGTGGGCGTGCCCGCCGATGCCTGCGCCGAAGGCTTCGAGGCGTGGGACGGCGGCTGCAACCCAGTCTTGCCGCCCGATCCCTGCCCGCCTGGCCTGATGGCCATTCCTGGGGACACGGTGTGCCGCGAAGTGGCGCCTTGTGGTGAGGGACCTTGGGGGGACATCCCCATCGAGGCCGGCACGGTCTTCGTGGGAAGAGGTGAACGGTTGGGGCATCGCCATTGCCACGATAGGAAACGCAGCCGGCCGCTCGTGGGCACGATCCTTCGGTCCCGAATCGACCGCAGCCAAGCCACCGGTCTGCTGATCCTAGGCTCGGATGCCACCATCGACGAAACCCAGGTGCGTGACACCATGAACGCGACCGAGTTCGATCATGCCCGAGGCATCGCCGTGGCCATCGACGGCCTGAACATGATCCGAGCCAACGCGACGCTGACCGCCGTCACCGTTGAGCGGAGCACCGAGGCTGGCATCTTGGTGTCCGGATCGGACGCCGTCATCCTACGGTCGGTGGTGCGTGACACCGGAGCCACCAGTGACACCTTGTTCGGCGACGGCGTGGCCACCGTCGGCTGGTTTGGCAAGGCCTCGACTTACCTCGCCGACTCGCGCATCGAGGGCAACTCACGGGCCGGCGTCCTCGCCTACGGCGCCGTCGTATCGGTGGGCACTACGGTGATGGACTGCAACCCCATCGCGCTCAACGGGGAGACCTTCGAGAGCCTTGACTTCACCTTCGAAGACCGAGGCGGCAACCACTGCGGCTGTGGGGGTCAACAGGTGACCTGTCAGGTATCGTCGTCCAACCTCGCACCGCCGGATCCTGACGTGTTGGGGCAGTGACGGCAACGCGCGACCCCGAGGGTGGTCACGTCCCCGTGGCGCGCTACACACACTGGCCCGCGCCATCACAGGCGCTTCCGCCATTCTGAGTGCACGGGGTGTTGGCCGGCTCGGGTGGATGCACCGGCGTGCCATTGGCACATGCTTCGGCAGTGCACTCGTTGCCGTCATCGGGAGGCAGGTCGTTGGCGTTGGGCACGTTCTGCTCATTTCCCACGCCATCGCATTGCAGCTCCAGGCAGTCACCGGCCACCTGCATGCCTGGCGGCAACGTGGTACCCGCCATCGTGTAGTTGATGACGCAGCCCTGACTCTCGCAAGTGAACCACCTGCAGAACGTGTCCGTGCCGCAAACGTTCGAGTTGAGACAAGGGACACAGGCGCCGTAGACGCCGCAAGTGTAAGCACCGTTCGGCCCACAGGGCGCATCTGCCGGCAAGGATGGATTGGTAGGCACGCCGTTGGTGCAGACGTCGTCGGTGCAGTCGTTGTTGTCGTCAGGCAGATCGTTGTCGTCTACCTGAGACATGGTCCCACCCAAGCCGTCGCAGACCTGGAGCTTGCAGTCGTCGGGCTGTTGCCATGGCACAGGCGCCCCTTGAGTGGTGAACATCTGACCACAGACGTCGTCGATACACGTACGGGTCTGGCAGTAATCGTCCGGCGGCAGCTGCAAACAGTCGCTGGGCAGGTTGCACTCCACGCAGTCACCCATAGCGTCGCAGAGAGCCCCGCCGTTTTCGGTACACGGCGTTGCGGAAGCCAATGGCGTGTTGGAGGCTTGGCCTTCGTGACACTCGTCTAGGGTGCACTGGTGGCCATCGTCTGGCAGATCCTCATCGTCCGCCGACGCCTCGGCGATTCCGACCACACACAGCACCAGCTGGCAGTCCCCTGCCGTCTGTTGAGCCGGCGGTGCCGCTACGCCGTCGAGCGCTGAGTGATCGCAGAACCCATCATCGAAGTTGCAGGCGTCGTCCGTGCAAGGGTTGCCGTCGTCGCAGGCGCCTGGATCGGCTGCACAGCTACTACCTCCCTGACCGCCCACTCCACCGACTGCGCCCGTGCCGCCGCCAACCGAGCCGCCCTCTGAGGTTGAGGTTGAACCGCCGAGTTGCTCGACAGTGGACCCACAAGCCAGGAGCAGCACGCAAGCCACAACCGCCAGGCTAGCAATCACGACCGGCCGCCTGCCGGAGGGATGGTCCCATGCACCATCGGTCTGCCTCATCACATCCCGCCTCATGCCTCAATCATAGGCCGCAGACGCACCTATCCTCAACGCATGTCCCCGCCTGTGTGCCTGCGCTCAGCAGCCGTAGAGCCAGTCGTCCACCCACGTCTCAATCAGCTCCTTGCCGTATTCAGGAAGCTCATCGCCTCAGCATAGCCCGGTCGGCAGCCGCTCGTAGCCGCCGACCGCGTCGCAGCCCTCAGTCAGAAGCAGCGAGAGTTATTGGAGGTCGATCTGGTGCCCGGTCGCGTTGGCTTGTCCGTTGCTAGCCACAACGTAGACGTATAGTGGCCCAGCGCTGAGCCCACCTTGATTCACCGTCGCAACGATCCTCGTGTCCGTCCAAGAGGTCGGCAGCTGGACTTGGCAAGTGTCCTTCGAGCTCCAGGTTGCCCCGCTGCATAGCTCTAGGTGGGCCAGGCTCTTCGCGATGTAGACGTCGTCGTACCACACCGTGCCTCCACCACCATTGCCGTAGTAAAATGGCAGCATCACGAGCTGCCAGTGGTCGGTGACGCCATCGCCGCGCGTCACGCCCTGCGCATCGGCCTCCAAGGTTCCGTCAAGCCAGTTGCGGATGGCGCCGTCCGCTGCGCCTGGCGATTGGCTGAGAGCGAAGTAGTACTCCAGGCGGTGCCAACCGTTCTGGGGCACCGTGCTGTGGCTATAGGATTGCCACTCCACCGGCGGCGAGCTCGCCTCGTTCATGGGCTCCACCGTGATGCGGGCGTTGGGACCGGCGTAGTCCTGCATGAAGACGCCGGGGTAGGCCGTGTACTGGTGCGCGCCATCGTCGGCGTGAACGCGAACCCCCTTGTGCGTCGCAGGCGCGCCGTCAGTGAAGTAGTAGAACCAGAGCGACACATAGAACGCCATGGCGTCCTGACCGCGCAGGAACGTGGCCGCTTCACCGCCCCCGGACATGTCGGCGTGGCCACTGACGGTGCCCTGACCATAACTCTGTCCGGTGTCGCAAGTCGGAAGCGCCGTGTCGCCTTCGGCCGAGACGTGCCAGCCACGTTGACCTAGATCCGTACCAGGGTCGCACCCCTCGAAATCGTCGAACTTCACCGGTAGCTCGTCACCATCGGTCGAGAAGTTGCATCCGGTAATGGTCACCTCTTGGCCGTGACTCCAGCTTCCCGCAGCGTCGGCGATCGTCACCATCTCACCGGTACAATCGTGGCCACCGGCCGCCCCGCCACTGCCGCCAGCCCCAGTGCCCGTTGCGGCCCCGCTGCCTCCAGCGGAGGTAGAGCCACCGGCGCCGGGCGACTCGCTATCGTCGCCGCATCCGATCACCAGCGTCAGGACAGCGGCTAGCGTCACAGATACCAATCGGTGCGGTGCAGCCAATGCTGGCAGCCCATGACGGCCTGTAGCATTGGGAAGAATAGGAGTGCGGTGGCTCATGGTTTGTATGGGGTGAGGTCAGAGAGCATCATACCGATGCGGAGCCCGGCATCACGCCGAAATGGGCTCGACCAGCTCGTCCATGCGCTCTTCAATAGCCTGCTGGGCTACCTGCAGACGATGGAGCCGGGCATAAACGCCATCGAGCTCGAGCAACTCGTCGTGGCTGCCCTGTTCGACGATGCGACCTTGGTGCATGACCACCACCCGATCGGCGTGGCGGACGGTGGATAGGCGATGGGCAATCACGAGGGCGGTGCGACCCTCTAGCGCCACGTCCATGGCCCGCTGCAGGCGGGTCTCGGTGTCACTGTCGATGTTGGCCGTGGGCTCGTCGAGCAGGAGAAGGGGCGGATTGCGGTAGAGCGCCCGGGCAAAGGCAATGAGTTGGCGCTCGCCAGCCGAAAAGTTGGTCCCTCGCTCCACCACCGGGGCGTCCAAACCCTGCTCGCGGCCCTCGAACAGATCGAGGGCGCCGATGCGCTCGAGTGTGGCTCGCACCCGCTCGACATCGGGCTCGGCGTCTCGGGCGGCAATGTTGCTCGCCACCGTACCGGGAAATAGGAACACGTCTTGGGGCACGACGGCGAACTGGCTACGGAGGTCGTTCCGGTGAATCTTGCTGACGTCGCGCCCAAGCACTTCGACCTGCCCGTCACCATCGGCGACGTCATAGAGACGCAACAGGAGCGAAGCGAGGGTGGTCTTGCCCGAACCGGTGGGACCGACCAGCGCCATGGTCTCGCCGCGCCGCGCCTCCAGGTGGATGTCGTGGACGACCGGCATACCAGGCCGGTAGCCGAAGGTGACCCCGTTGAAGGCAAAGGCGCTCGCATCAGGAGAAGGCCAATCCTCGGGCAGCGACACGGCATCACCGGCAGCATCGCCCCGAACCTCAGCGTCTTGATCGGTGCTCGACATCAGCTGGAACACTCGCTCGGCACCGGCGAGGGCCGACTGGACGGCTGTGTAGCGCGCCGACAAATGACGCACCGGCATGAAGAACATCTCCAGATAGGCGATGAACGCGAAGAGCGTGCCGAAGGTGATGTCCGGCGACACGGTGCGCGCACCGGCGTACCACAGGACAGCGGCGATACAGACACTCCCAACCATCTCGATCGCAGCATCGAGGGAGGCATCCAACACGACGGCCCGGGTGTTGGCCCCACGATAAGCGTAGTTGATCTCGTCGAAGTCTCGTTCGCTCTGTTGCTCTCGGGCGTAGGCCTGCACCACCTCGATGCCCGAGACCTGCTCGTTGAGGAAGGCACTCATACGCGCCGTCTTGGTGCGCACTTCGCGGTAGGCCACCCGCATGCGCTTCCGAGTCCAGTTCACCGCCAACGCGACCGGAGGCACGGCCACGAAGGCAAAGAGGCTCATCTTCCAGTCGAGAGACAGCATGATCGCCACGATGGCGACCAGCCGAATCAGATCGCCTATCGCATTGAGAGCGCCCATGGCGAACATCTCGGCGATGGCATCGACGTCGTTGGTCACCCGGGTGACGAGCCTGCCGAGGGGCGTTCGGTCGAAGAACGCCATGGATCGAGTGTGCAGGAAGGTGAACACCTGGCGCCGCAAGTCCGCCATGGCCCGAGCCCCGGCAATCTGCAGCCAGTACAGCTGGGGGAACGACAGCGCTTGCTCGACGATAATCAGCGCGCCGAGCAACAAACCGAACTGGGTGAGCATCGCGGCCCCGTCCGGCTGCTGGAAGCGCTCCAGAGCCGCCCGCATCACCAGCGGCCTGCCCAGACCGAGAAGCGCCATCACCACCAGCAAAGCCGACGATCCGTAAAGGAAATGGCGATGAGGACGCAGGTGGGGCCACAAGCCCCGCAACATCCGGAAGTCGTAGACTCGATCGAGATCCTCTTCCTCATGGAAGCGCCGCAAGGCTTCTTCGCCCCGGCCGACGGCGTCGGGCTCTTCCCCGCCCGGCGGAATCGACGGAGCCGGATAGGCGCCCGAGTCGGGGCGGCCCGGGGGCATCGAATCGAGCGGCCGACCGCTCACGGCTCCCTCCCCTCAATGGGCCCGATGGAGCGCGCGCTGACCGCCGCCAACTCCTCTTCCATCTGTTGCTCTTCAGCGAACAACGCGTAGACACCGCCAGCTTCGATCAACTCGTCGTGGGACCCTTGCTCGATGACCCGCCCCCGCTCCAGGACCATCACCTGGTCGCACCGGCGGGCTGCGGCGATCCGGTGGGTAATCAGCAGCACCGTGCGCAGCTCGGCCTGGCGATCGATCGCCTCGAGAATCGCGGCCTCGGTTCGAGCATCGACGGCCGACAAGGGATCGTCGAGCACCAGGACGGCGGGCTCGCGGATCAGGGCTCGGCCGAGCGCGACCCGCTGCTTCTGTCCCCCCGAAAGCTGCACGCCCCGCTCGCCCACCACGGTGTCGAAGCCATCGGGCAGTGCCTGGACGTCGTCGAGAACCTGGGCCTCTTGAGCGGCCCGCTCGATCAGATCACGGTGAGCATCGGGATCGTCGAGGGCATAGCCAACGTTATTGGCCACCGTGGTCGAAAACAGAAACGCGTCCTGTTGGGCATAGCCAATGGCGGCCCGTACCCACTCGAGGGGGAGCTGGGAGACGTCCCGGCCATCGAGAAAGACGGTGCCACGGTCACTGGGCAACAGCCGAGACAAGAGCGCGGCCAGGGTGCTCTTTCCCGACCCAGTCCGGCCGAGAATGGCCAAGGATGTGCCCGCCGGCACCTCGAAGCTCACGTCGTCCAGCACCCGCCGATCCCCATAGGCGAAGCCGAGCCCCTCGACCCGCAGCTCCCCTTGCACAGTCTTCGGCGCCAGGCGCGACCCACCCGCCACGTCCGGCACCGCATCGAAGATGGCCTTGAGACGCTCGTAGCCCGCCCGACCACGTTGAACGATGGAGACGATGAAGCCCACTGCGAGCATGGGCCAGGTCAACCGCATCAGGGCCAGCCAGAAGGCCACGAAATCGCCGGTGGTGAACTCGGGATCGTGGAGCAAGAGGCTGCCGCCGTACCAGAACACAACCAACACGCCGATGGCGCTCACCGTGCCCATCACGGGCCACATGGCGCCTCGCAGCTTGGCAAGCCGCAGACTCTTGACGAGATAACTCTGGTTGGCCCCCTCGAACGCCCTTAGCTCAGCGTCCTCCATGGCGAAGGAGCGCACGACCCGGATGCCCGCCAGACTCGCGAGCACTCGATCACTCATGGCGCCGATGGCCTCTTGATTCTCCCGGTTGCGGGCGAACATGGCGATGGAGAAGCTGCGAGTCACCAGGGCGAGAATCGGAAAGGTGCTCAAGGCGGCCAGGGTCAGCCGCCCCGAGATGTCGATCATCACGTAAAGGGCGCTGCCCAGGGAAAAGACCGTGGCCACCACGTTGAGCACCCCAAAGCCCAGCAGCAGCCGGACCTGATGCAGGTCATTGGTCGCCCGACTCATGATTTCGCCGGTGGGCATGGTGCCGAAGAACGACGGCCCCAAGCGGTGCAGCTGGTGGAGCAAGGCCTTGCGGAGCTCGTATTCCACGGTGCGACCAGCAGTGAAGATGGTCGTTCGCGAGCCGAGCCGAGCCACCATGGCGACCACGCTCACGACCAGAATGAGGAAGGCGCCCCGAGCCGCTACCTCCGCCTGTTGGACACTGATGGCGTCGACCGCCCCCTTGACTAGATAGTCGCGCTTGGCCATCAGCAGCTGCTGGACGCCCAACATGACCGAGCCAATGGCGTAGAGCCTGAGGTGACGACGAAATTGAGCGCCCAGACCGACCGGCACCTCGGCGCGACCAGCGAGGCGATCGACCAGCGTCAACCACCAGAGCCGATCGCTGGGGTGCCGGTCCCTCATGAGCCCTCTCTCAGCGCCAGGAGGGTCGCGGCGATCTCGGCAAAACCGGCGCCCCAAGAGGCCTCGCTCAGGACCTGGGGCCCAACGGTCAACGTGCCGCAGTGGTCCACGATGTTCGCCACTCCGAAGGTGGTTCGGAAGGCGCTGAAGCAAGCCTCGTCGTTGGCGCTATCGCCGACGAAGGCGTAGCGGCTGAGCGCAGCGCTGGGCTCCACGCCATGAGCCGCCGCCAGGGCGAAAAGGGTGCCTGAGGCCTTGTCGTCGGTGTCGAAGGTGACGTGAAGATGAATGCTCGACAGAAACGTTCGCGCTCCCAGAGTGGCCGCAGCGCGGCGCAGAGCGACCACCTCGGCGCTAGGCACCTTACAGCGCTCACCGATATCGAACGTCACGTCACTGCATCGGGCGCGATTGTCGTCGGCGAGCTCGACATTGGTGAATTGTCGGCCTAGCTCATCGGCAAGCTTCACTAGGCGCTGGCGACGATCATCACGGTCCGCCGGCGGGATACGGTCGATGGGCACGACGCCGACACCGTCACGGCGGAAGCTGATGGCACCGTTCTCGGTGACCGCCAGGGCGATAGGCCACTGACGTGCAATGACCTCGCCCCACCCCGCCGGCCGGCCGGTGCAGGCCACCAGGTGCAAGCCTGCCGCGCTCAGTTGGTGGAGCGCATCGTAGGCCTCGAGGGTGAGCCTGCCGTCGGTGAGCAAGGTACCATCGAGGTCGAAGACGAGGCCCTGAAGGTGGCGAGCGGCTTCAGCAGTCAGCTCGCTCAGCCGCTTCATGCAGGGTCGATCCTCGCGAGCAGCACCTTCAGATACAGCCCTTCGGGAAAGGCTGCGTCCACCGGGTGGTCCCCACCCTGAAAACAACGGTCGAACACCACGGCACGCCGCTCGGCATCCCGAGCGCCGAGGGCCAGGGAACGTTGGAGGGCATCCATGTCAACCGAGGCTGCGCAACTGCAGAATGCTAGGACGCCACCATGGCTCGTCGCACCACAAGCCCCCGCTGCGAGCTTGCGATAGGCGGCGAGAGCCTTGTTGCGGGAACGCCGGCGGGGGGCGAGCTTGGGCGGGTCACAGACGACGATGTCGAAGGGGCCCTCCTCGGCGGCGGCGCGAAAGGCCTTGTGGGCCTCGATCATCTCGAAGCGCATGACGTCCGCGCTAGCGTTGAGCTCGGCGCAGCTCTTGGCGACCTCAATCGCAGGCCCGCTCTTGTCCACAGCCCACACTTCGGTGGCCCCACCACGGGCCGCGCCGAGCCCGATGGCCCCCACATAGCAACAGGCGTCGAGCACTCGAGAGCCCCGGCTGAGCCCCTCGATACGATCACGCAGCGGACGTTGGTCAAAGTAGAAACCAGTCTTCTGAGCGAGCGTCAGGGGAAGCGCGAAGCGCAGACCACGCTCGACGAAGCGCAGCTCGGTCGGCGGCTCGCCAGCCAGGACAGCCAAACCGTCAATCTTTGGCTCGAACCCCTCCGCCTCGGCCAAGGCCTTGGGCGTGCGGTCGATGATAGTCTTGGGCCCCACCGTCTGGACCAACGCATCCACGATAGCGCCCGTTAGCTTGGCCAAGCCGGCGGTCCCCAGCTGCACCACGAGCACGTCGTCAAAGGCGTCGACGATCAAGCCCGGCAAGCCGTCGCCTTCCCCATGGACCAACCGAAACCCAGTCGTCTCGCTCCCCGGCTCACCGCCAGGCAGCCCCTGAGCACGACGCAACGATACGGCGCGTTTGATCTTCTCCTGCATCAGCGCAGCATCGACAGGGCGAGCACCGTCGGGCGTGTAGAGCCGCACGGCGATCGCCGACTTGGGCGAGTACAGACCGCGACCGAGCACCTTGCCATGAGGATCGATCACCAGCACTTCGTCGCCCGCTCCGACGCCGTCGTCGACCTTCTCCACCGCCTGTCGGAACACCCAGGGATGGCCCGCCCAAAGAGGTTGCACATGACCGCGCTTGACGGTAACCGACGGGGGAATGGAGGCTGATTGGCTCATAGAAGCGGCGCAGCATAGCGGCAGGGCCGCGTCTCGTCACGGACGCTGGACGCGTCGAACGTGTGCTTCAGTGGGTGGTGCACCACGTCACCCTGGACCCAGCAGCCCGGTTTGCTAGGCTTTGGCTGTGGCACGCATGACTTGGACGAGCGCGGCTGCGGCAATCGCGCTCTTGGGGCTTACAACCTCCGTTGCCGCGCAAGATCAGTCGGGCGGCAAGCTAGCGCCGCGAAAGCCGGCCGCGAGCCCAGCGCAGCCGACCAAGGCGCCAACGGCCAAAGCGCCCAAAGGCGCCGCCAAAGCAGGCAAAGCTGGAGACGCTCCCGACTGTCCGCCAGGCGCCTTCTGCGAGGAGCAAGAGGTCCGCCCGCCTGACGAGGCTTTGACCATCGAGGAGGCCACTGCGGCGGCCGCTGCGGAAGAGGCTCCTGAAGACGACAGCACCATGGTCGTGCTGCCGCCACCACCGCCAGGCAGCGATCCCGATCGACCACGTACGTTCACCTACGTGCCCGATCCCGAAGGTGGCCCAGGCCAAATCATCATCTACGAAGATGGCGCCGCCTCGCCTTATCACCCAGGCGCAGAGATGGGACCGGCGCCGCCCCCGCCGCCGCCCCCGCCAAAGAAGCGCAAGTGGCGCCGCCATCGCAGGTGGGGACTGAACATGCGCATCGAAGGCGCCTTGCTCCCCCGTTTAGGTGAGGAGGATGCAGACGTCGGAATGGCAGGCCTCGGAGTGAGCCTGCGCTATCGACCCATTCCTCATTTCGCCGTCGATCTGTCGGCCGACTTTCTCGGCGGCCACGACTCGAACAACCTAGAGCGTCAAGAGGTGCCCATCAGCGCCGGCGCGATGCTCTACGTCAACCCCAGGAGCCTGGCGCAGTTCTACGTCTTCGGCGGGCTCAATTGGTCCTTCGCGCGAGTGGCCTCTGAACAGTATCTGCCCCATCTGGCCGAAGGCACCAGGGACGACTACACCTACTTCGGCGGCCACGTCGGCCTCGGCCTCGAGTTCCGCGTCACCCGCCTGATCGGCATCAACATCGACGGCTTGGCCTTTGCACGGACCCGCACCGACGATGATGGGGACGGGCAATTCCCCGAATATGTGGACGCCAACACGGGGGAGACCTCAAACGCATCGACCGCCGGACTGTTACGGGCCGGCGTGACATTCTGGTGGTAGGAGACCCGCGCCGATTCCTGCGCGGCCCCCAGCTGACGACGACGCCTCCCTGGCGTCCGATTCGGTCCCCCCGAGTGCCGAGCGAGCCAGCTTTGTAGCCCGCCACCACCGCGTTCTTCTCGCCCTCGGGGGCGGGGTGGTCGCCGCCCTGGGCACCCCGCCCACCGACCTCTACCCGGCGCTCATCGTCGGGCTGGCCTTGTTGGCTGCCGCCATCCGAGGGGTTGACGGATTCTGGCGCGGTTTTGGGCTAGGCGCCCTGTGGGGCACCGCCGGCCAGCTCATCGTGATGCGCTTCGTGCCCAGCGTCATCCAGCTGTTCACCGATCTCGGCACCCTGGCCGCCATCGTCGCCCACACGCTTCTCTCAGCCGCCCAGTCGCTCCACTGGGCCCTCGGCATGGGGCTCGCCGCGGTGCTTCACAAGCGGCTGAAGACGCCACTCGAGCTGAGCTTCGGCGCCGCCGTGCTGCTGGCACTCTCGCTCCCAAGCGTGTTTCTGTGGTCCCCTGCCGGCCTCTTCTCCCCTTGGCCAGAACTGGTACAAAGCGCTGAATACATTGGAGAACGCGGTGTATCGGTGCTCTTTGCGATCATCGCTGCGCTGACCGTCCGCGGGGCAGTGACGCTGCGCAAGGAGGGTTGGTCACGCCGCGCCGCCACACCTGCACTAGCGGCCCTGGGCATGATCGGCCTGATGGTGGTTCATGGCCTTTGGGCCGTCGACCGCTGGGGAAACGGGGCCGGTGAGAACGCTCGACTGGCACTCATCCACGCCGCTGTCGACCCCAAGGTGCGCTGGCAGAAGCGCAACTGGCCACCCATCCTCGCTGAGCTGAAGCGCCAAACGGCCATCGCTGAAGCGGCCGGCGTCGATCTGACCGTATGGCCCGAGGCGGCCTATCCCTACAAGCTCCCCAATAGCGGACGCCGGGCGCCACGGGGGCGCCGCCAAATCGTCGGCGGTGCTGTGCGAGGTCCAATCCTGTTCGGGCTCATCACCAACGCCAGCCCACAGCGCCTCGCCTCGGGACAGTGGGAGCATAACAAGTACAACTCGGCCACCCTCGTCACCCCGGATCGACGACTCCAGGCGCCTTACGACAAGATGGAGCTGCTGTGGTTCGGCGAGACCGTACCTTTGGGACACTACTTTCCCTGGCTGCGGCGGCTGTTCCAGCGCAGCGGCGGTCTCATTCCAGGCACCGAGCTGCGGAGCTTGACCCTCCAGCGGAAGGACGGCGCACCCCTCAGAATGGCCGTCCTCAACTGCTACGAAGACACTCTGCCGGCGCTCGGCCGCCGCATGCTGCGCGAGCTGGAGCCGAACCTGCTGGTCAACGTGACCAATGATGCTTGGTTCGTCGGCACCCAGGAGCCGGTGCTTCACGAGCGGCTGGCGGTGATGCGGTCCATCGAGCTGCGCCGGGACATGGTGCGAGCAGTCAACCTCGGGGTTACAGGCTGGATCGATGCCGCCGGCCGGGTAAGAGCCCGCCGAGACTCGGCCGAACCCGGCTGGCTGCTGGTGAGCCCGAGGCTGCGAGAATCTCCGGCGACCCTCTATGCCCGTTTCGGAGACGTGCCGATGATAGCCCTGCTGGTGCTTGGGGTCGGTGGGGCAGCCTGGCGACAGCGGCAAAAGGGCGACGACAGGGCCAGCACCACATAGTGGGAACCTTGGCGCGCGCAGGCGGTCAATAGGAGTACGGCGGGACGATCGATCCTGGATGATCGGTCACCGTAACGGCAGGTTTCGAGCCAGCAGCGCCCCTGGCCGGCCATCTCGGGCAGCGCTGTCACTGCACGCCAGCCCGGCGTGTCGAGGCAGCCCCACGCCCGCCGGGAGGTATCTGTGGAGAAGCTGACCCGTTGTTTGACTGTCGCCGTCACCGCGCTCGCCTTGGGACAGGCCCTATCGGCTTGTGGCGCCCCGCCCGCCCGGCCCCGGCCAGCCCCTCAGGTTTGGCAGGTGGAGACGCTTCGGGCAGCCACACTGCTGGACGGAGAGCCTGCGCAACGCTGCGACCTCGAGGGCAGCAACTGCCATCCGCTGGCGGTCGCCGAGGCCTTTCCGGTGCCGGCGCTGGTCGAGACCCAGCGGGGTGGCCAGGCCACCGTGCAGCTGACCGGCAACGCGACCCTCACGCTGGACGAGCGGACCCGAGTGGCGCTGGAGGGCAATCAGAACCGCAGTCTGTCCTTGCAGAGCGGCCGGGTGACTCTGCGAGTCGCTGAGACCGAGTTGGCGGGCTCGGCGCCGCAACTGACCGTGAAGCTTGCCGACCGCCTGGCCGTCATCGACGGGACCCGCACGACCGTGCTGGCGTTGCAGACCGAGCGAGCTGACCGGGTCGCCGTGACCGTTGTTCGGGGGCGAGTGACCATCAGCGCTCCGCAGGGCGACCGCACCGAGCTAGGCACCGGACAGAGCGCTCGAGTGGTCAGCGGCCATCCTATTGACGAGCGAGGAGCCTATCTGGGCTCGCTGGCACCGGTCGAAGCGCTGGCCGACGACGAGGTCAGCTCGTCGCCCCTGCAGGTGGAGCCCAAAGGCCTGGGTCGGATGACGGCCCGAGTGCCTGGCACCGAGCAGGTCGTCACCGGCGTGCGTTTGGTGTCCCACCACGTCAGGGCCACCGTCGACGACGGCTTCGCACGCACCGAAATCGTCGAGGAGTTTCACAACGACACCAATCGGGTGCTCGAAGGACGCTACGTGTTCCCCCTACCCCCTGATGCAAGCATCTCGCGCTTGGCCTTGTGGGTCGGCGACGAGCTCGTCGAAGGCGAAATGCTCGAGCGGAAGCGGGCGGCGCGCATCTTCAAGGGGATCGTCGACGACACCGTCCGGCCCCGCGATCCGGCGCTGCTCGAATGGGTGAGAGGCAGCGAGTTCTCGTTGAAGATATTCCCAATCATGCCGGGCAAGAGCCGCCGCGTGCTGCTCGCCTACAACCAAGCGCTGCCGGTTGAGGGGAACCGGATTCGCTATCGGTACCCACTCTCGCTGGGCACCGACCGAGCGACCAAGATCGATGACTTCTCGATTCGAGTGACCGCCCAGGACGGCCGAACCGCACCCAGGGACGTGCGCACGCCGCTCTACCCGACCCAGGTCGAGCGTGGGGCCAAAGAGGTCGCCGCCCATTTCGCTGCCAAGCAGTTCGCTCCGGCCGCTGATTTCGTCATGTCTTTTGAGACGAACAAGCCTGGACCGGGGGCGCGCGCCTCGGTCTACCGACCCGCTGAAGAGGACGACTCGACCCCCTTGGTCGAGCGCTCCAAAGGGGCGCGCGAGTCGGCTTACGTCGCCGTGCGGCTGCGCGCCACGCTGTCTGACGACGCACGGACACCGACGTTCCGGCGCCGCGACCGAGCCCTGGTGATCGACGCCAGCTACAGCCAAAGTGATGAATCCTTCGAGTCTCAATTGGCGCTGGCCTCGGGCTTGCTGCAGCGCATGGATCCAGACGAGCGCTTCGTAGTGTTGGCCTGCGACTCGGCCTGCGCCAGCTATCCCACCACCGGCTTGGCGCCCGCCCGGCACCAGGACATCAAGACCGCGACGAGCTGGCTGAGACAGCATCGGCCCGGCGGCGCTTCGGACATTGCAGGTGCACTGATCGAAGCGAGTGGCCGACTCGAGCCGGGCGCCGCCGGCCAGTTGATCTATTTCGGCGACGGCGTAGCCACCGCAGGTGAGCTCACCCCCGAGAGCATCGCAACCCAGGTCACCGTCGAGCTCGAACGCCGGGGGATCGATCTGCGCCTGCTCGGTGTGGGCCGTTCGGTCGACGAACAAGTGATGGGCTCCTTGGCGGTCACCCTAGGAGGCAGTTACCAAGCTATCGCACCGAACGTGCCGCCCAGCGTGCTCATCCAGCAGCTGGCGATGAGCCTGCGCGCTCCGGTGGTCGTGCGTCCCGAGCTCGAGCTGCCCGCCCACATGACGGCGGTCTACCCGAAACGGTTGCCGAACTTGCGCCTTGGCCAAGAAGTGGTCGTGCTTGCCAAGCTCGGTGCCAACGACGGAGGGGACGTGGTGCTCCGCGGCACACTCGAAGGTCGGCCCTATCGAGTAGCGAGCCGCTTGGGATCGACTCAGCTTCGGGACAGCCAGAACCCGCTGGTACCGCGACTCTGGGCCGAGCGGCGGATCGCCGAGCTGCAGCGATCCCGCGCCGAGAGCGCCATCGACGAGACCATCCAGCTGTCGATGCGGCACCACGTCATGTCGCGCCACACCGCCTTGCTGGTCCTCGAGAACGAGCGCATGTACCGCGAGTTTGGGATCAAGCGCACCCAGCGGGCGATAGGGAAAGAGGGAGGCACAGGCACTCGTTCCAAGCAGCAAACGGCCAACCGATTCGGTATTGCCGGACCTCAGGACAACAAAGATGCCCGAAGGGCTCGGCGAGAAGCGCTCCGCGATGCGGCCCAGTTCGGCATGATTGGACTGTCCGGAGCTGGG
>JAUVCD010001073.1 GCA_030590865.1 Myxococcales bacterium
AGGCCCTCGACTCGACGGTACCGGCCGCCTCGATTCTCGAGGTCGCAAAGTGGGTCAAGACCACCGCGGCCCGGAGCCTACATTCTCGCCAGGAAGCGGAGCAAACCATCGAGAGCGGTGCTGACTCACTCTCGGGCTTTCCGGTCCTCGGTGCCGAGCTCTGCTCCGGCGAGCTCACCCCGCCGAGCGCGACGAGCGAGAGCAAGACCCGGCACAGTACGGCGGTGACCCTGCGCTCCAGCCCGCCCACTTTCGCGGGGCGCACCAGACGCTGGTCGCTGCTGGCTGGCTTGGTCGCCCTGGCCGCAGTGACCGCCTGGATTCTGATGACCGGTCGTCTGGCTCGCTGGCGTGGTGGTCCCGAGCCCGCTGTGCCAACCGCTGCCACGACGACGGCATCGAGCCAGCCACCGACCCAAGCAACAGCAGATTCGTCGATGGCGACCCCTACAGCGACGGCATCCTTCGCGGCCCAAGCTACCGCCACAGCCAGTGAAGCAGCATCGGCCCCGCCCGTCACAGCCGATGCCGGTGCGAAGGTTCCGGTCGTCAGGCGACCGCCTCCCACGGCAGGCAACGCACCACCCAAGCCTCCCCCCAAAGAGAGCAGCAGCGCTGACCCCAATGACATCGACCTACTCATCGAAACTCGCAAGTAGACGGTGCCCCCTCGGGGCATTGCTCGTGGCGCTCGCGTTGTCTCTGACTGGCGTGGATGCCCATGCGGGTGACGCGGCCATCGCTGAATCGCTTTTTCGCGAAGGCAAGGTCTTGATGAAGCAAGGGGACTATTCCAAGGCCTGCCCCAAGCTCGCCGAGAGCCAGCGCCTCGATCCGGCCAGCGGCACCATGCTCGCCGTGGCTCTTTGTCACGAGAAAGCGGGCAAGCTCGCGACGGCTTGGGCCGAGTACCTCGAAGCGGATGCTCTGGCCCGTCAGGATGGCAGGGCGGCGCGCAGCGAGGCCGCGCAGAAACGAGCTGCGGCCCTCGAGCCTAAGCTGGCCAAGCTGGAGATCGTCGTGGACGGCGCCACCGGCGAGCTTGCCGGGTTGCAGATCCGGCTCGATGGGATCTTGCTTCAGCAGGCGGTCTGGAGCACGGCCATGCCGGTGGATCCTGGGGAGCACAGTCTGGAGGCGACGGCCACGGACAAGAAGCCATGGAAGACCACCGTGGCCTTCACCGCACCAGCCGAGCAGCAGCAGATCACCATCGGTCCGCTCGAAGACCTGCCTCCGTCGCCGATTGAGAAAGAGGCTCCGAAGCCCACCCCTGACGAGGTGCCAGAGAGCTCTGACGCGACCTGGGTCGCTGGCGGTATCCTCGGTGGGCTCGGTTTAGCGGCTCTTGGGGTTGGCACCTTCTTCGGCGTTCGGGCGCTCGACCAGATTGGCGAAGCCCAGGAGCGCTGCACGGTCGACCACTGCACCGATCCAGAGGCCATCGACCTGAACGACAGCGGTGCCCTTTCTGCAGACCTGTCCACCGGCTTGCTCATCGGTGGCGGCGTGGCGACTGCCGCTGGCATCGCTTTGCTGCTGACCGCAGCTCTCCAGGAGGGCGAGAGCTCTGAGGCACCGTCGGCAGACCACGGGTCGTTCCGGATAGCGCCCTTGGTCGGGCCGGCTCGTGCGGTGTCTCTAGCTGGCGCCCACCGGGGGATTGCGGCCCATTCGCCGGTCAAGGTCCATGGCGGCGTCGTGATGTGGGGAGGCCTGTGGTGAGGATCTTCTGGTGGCTGGCGCTCTTGGGCGCGGTGTTGAGCGTCGATTGTCGGCTGGTGGCTGGCTACGAGGACCTGGAGCTGACGCCCATCGGCACGGGCGGACAAGGGGCTGCTGATGGTGGGGGAGGTTCGGGCGCCTCGGGCGGCTCAGGCGGTGAAGCGGGCGC
>JAUVCD010000973.1 GCA_030590865.1 Myxococcales bacterium
CCCAGCGTTGTCTCGAGCTCCTGGCGGACCGCCTCGCGCAGCTCTGGTGGCGCGACCACTTCGGCTCGGCTTCCGAAGCCGAGCACCCACAAGGCGACCTCGGTCAGATCGCCGAGCTCGAGGTGCACCCTCACTCTTCCCCCGTCCAGCGTTTCGTTCCGTTGCGAATGGTGCAAGCAGCGGGTCATCAGGTGGTCGGCCACGGTTGCGTCGAAATCGATGACCACGTCGTGGCACGACTCTGTTTGCCGCCAGATTCCGAACTGACCTTGGGCGTAGTCGTCGACCGAGAAGTCGCTCGGAAGCTCGAAATGCTCCACATCGAGACATTCGGTGGCACGGATGGCGTCAAGCATGAAGGCCATCACCTCACCGCGCTCGCAGTGCCGACCGATGCACCAGATGGCATCTTTGTAGAGCAGCAGGGCGTAGGGGTGGATGACGATGGCCTCGATGACGCCATCCTCCTTGCGGGGGTAGCGGCAACGGAGGGGCCACAAATCCGCCACGGCCTGGAACAGATTGTCCAGCTCTTCGGCCTGTGGGGAGTAGTCCTTCGGTGCGAAGGGCAGGTAGACAAACCGCTGCTCGAGACGGTCTCCAGCGATGCCCGCGTTGGGGCCCCGGCCGGGGCGTCGCGCGACGCCCAGCAGCGCTTGAGCTGCGAGATCGATTTCCTCGAAAAGGGTCGAGCCGCGCATGGGATCGAAGAGTGCACGAGCGGCGAGCAGCGCGTAGGCCTGGGTGCGTCGCACGGCGACCCGTCGTGGCAGATCGACTGATGGAATGCGCCACCGTTTCTGTCCACTAGGTCGCTCGGGGACTGCCTCGAGCTCGAGCTTGGTATTGATCTCACCCAAGTAGCGGCGGGCTGAGCGTGGCGTGACGTCCAGGTGGGCGGCGATCTCGTTGAGCGTGACGCCCTTGGGGTGTCGGTGCAAGAGCGCCCGAAGGTCACTCATCCGCTTGTGCTGGGTGAACTTGCCCCGTGGTCGTCCTGGCTGACGATCGCTCGATGGCGGACCGGCGACATCCATCGCCAAGCGGCACCCGATTGGATTGGGCCGTCGGGACGACACGAACCGACTTATCTCACGACCGGCGCTGCCTGTGCAGATGTTTGTCCGCCGCCATGGCCGCATCTCCCAATTCTGCCAGCGCCATGGTAAGTCGCCCCTTCGTCGAGGAGGATGACTCGTGGTGAAGACAGCGTGGCTGTTCCCAGGCCAAGGCGCGCAGGCCGTGGGCATGGGCAGGGACGTTCACCAAGCGTCGGCAGCGGCTCGTGCCGTCTTTTCCCAAGCCGACGAGGCTCTGAGCGAACGGCTCTCGGCGCTCTGCTTCGAAGGGCCGATGGCCGAGCTCACGCTGACGGCCAACACCCAGCCGGCCATCTTCACCACTAGCGCTGCCATTCTGGCAGCACTCCGTGAGCGCTACCCCTCGCTGCCACCGCCGGTCTGTGCGGCGGGCCATTCGCTTGGGGAGTACTCCGCCCTCCATGCCGCCGGTTGCTTGCCGCTGGCCGATGCCGTCCGAGCCTGTCGGGTCCGCGGTCTGGCGATGCAAGAGGCTGTGCCTGAAGGTCAAGGTGCGATGGCGGCGGTGATGGCGCTCGATGGTGACATCGTCGCTGAGCTCTGCGCCAAGGTGGAAGAAGAGTCGCCGGGCCTGGTGGTGAGCTGTGCCAACTTCAACGCCCCGGTGCAAACGGTCATCGCTGGCAACGCCGCAACGGTCACTCGAGTCAGCGGCTTGGTCAAACAGCACGGGGGAAAGGCGATCCCGCTCAACGTGAGCGCCCCGTTTCATTGTGCCCTCATGGCACCGGCCCGGGAGCGCCTCGCCGAGGCACTGGCGACCGTCTCCCTGTCGTCCCCGCGATTTCCAGTCCTGGCTAACGTGGACGCAGCGCCCAAGCCAGACGCCAAGACGATTGTCGAGGCCTTGCTGCGACAGGTCGACAGCCCCGTCCAATGGGTGGCCACGGTGCGAAAGATGAGCGAGATGGGGGTGACCCATGCGCTCGAGATCGGTCCTGGCCGGGTGCTCTCTGGGCTGATGAGGCGAGTCGACAAGACGCTCAAGGTGCTCAGTGTCAACTCCCAAGGGTCCATCGAAAAAGTCGCTGATTTCTTGATGTTGGACCAAGAGGGGTGATGTTCGATCTGAGCGACAAGGTCGCTGTCGTGACCGGTGGATCCCGTGGCATCGGGCGTGCCATTTGCGAGGCTCTGGCGGCCCAGGGAGCGCAGGTGGTGGTGGGCTACCTGAGCGGTGAGGACGAGGCCAAGGCCGTCGCAAATGGAATTGGCGAGCGTGGTGGCCGCGCCGAAGTCGCCGGTTTCGACGTCTCCGATATGGCCGTCGCCGAGCAGGCGGTTGCAGATGTGGCCCAGCGGCATGGGCGCCTCGACATCCTCGTAGCCAACGCGGGGATTGCCGTCGACGGCCTGGTGCTGGACATGAAGCCGGACCAGCTCGATCGCCAGTTGGCGGTCAACGTGAAAGGCGCCATGGCCTGTGCGCGCGGGGCCTTGAGGACGATGATACGGGCCCGGACCGGTCGCATCGTGCTGGTGTCGAGCGTCGTCGGCGAGATGGGAAACTCGGGGCAGGCAGCTTATGCAGCCACCAAGGCAGCGCTCCTCGGTTT
>JAUVCD010000096.1 GCA_030590865.1 Myxococcales bacterium
CAGGGACTCGACGATGGACAGCGACTGGAGAATCTCGTCCGCCCGGATGCGGGCGCGAGCGTATACGTCACCGCTCGGCGTTGGGACTTCCGGGATGTCCAGCGACCCATAGTGCTCGGTGGGAAAGCAGCGGCGCGCGTCGTAGGGCAGCCCGGAGGCACGCCCGGCAGGCCCCACCAGGCCCAGGTGATCGGCGTCCTCGCGGCTGACGATCCCACAGCCGTCGAAGCGAGCTCGCACGCTGGGGGTGCCGAAGATCAGGTCGATGACGTGCTCCACCTGAGGCCGCAGCACGTCGATCCGTGACCGGATAGTCGAGCGGTCCTCGTCGACCAGGGCTGACCCGACACCACCTGGGCAGACCAGGCCCTTGCCGAAGCGGCTGCCGCACAACCACAGGCTCATGTTGAGAAAATCGCCCCGCATGCGGCCGCAATAGTTGGCCGGCGGCAGAAAGGCCACGTCTCCGCTGAGCGCGCCGAGATCGCCGGTGTGGTTGGCCACTCGCTCCAGCTCCAGCCCGATGGTGCGGAGGATACGCGCCGCGCCATCCGGTCGCCGATCGGTCAACGCCTCGACGGCCTGGGCGTAGCACAAGCTGTGACCCACGACCGTGTCGCCGGCGATGGCTTCGATCAACGACGGGAGCCGGGCCGGAGCGAGCTGGGGGATCATGGTCTCGATGCCCCGGTGCTGGTAGCCCAGCTGGATCTCCAGGTGCAGCACCCGCTCCCCAATGCAGTTGAAGCGGAAGTGACCGGGCTCGATCACGCCAGCGTGAACAGGGCCCACCGCGACCTCGTGGATCTCGTCCCCTGCGACGCTGTAGTAGTCGTAACGGCCAGGGATTTCCTCGTCGTAGTCGTTGCCGAAGACGTCCGGTCGGCCGGTGGAGTTGGGGTGGTAGCGGACCATCTTCAGCCAGGGATGGCCCTCAGGCACCAGGCCGAACTGCTCGGCAATCTCCCGCTCGAACAGGTGGAAGGCCTCGCGCTCAGCGCTCAACGAATTCCATCTCTCAGGCGCCACCGCGCTGGCCACGAGTAGCTGGTCGGTCCGCAGCACGACGATCAGCACCAGATCGTCGTCCTCTTCGAAGGCGAAGAACTGAACCACCTTGCCGCCGGCAGCGACGAGCTCCAGCACCTGGGTGCGTAGCTCCTCGAAGGCCAGCCGCGGAATGCGATCACGGTCCAGCCGCTCGCCGTTATCGATGGGACGCAAGTCGTTCGCCATCAGAAATTCCCCCAGGGAACGTTCACAGCCTCGGAAATGGCCTGGACCAGGGTCTCGGGCATCCAGAAGCACAGAACGACGGAGGTGAGCAACAGGGCATACTGGGGCCAGACCATCGCGGCTCGCTCCTCGATGGGATCATCTGATCCGGACTCGCCAAAGGAGATCTTCATCACGTGGTTGGCGAAGCCCGCGAAGATCACGCACAGGGTCGCCAGGAAGACCACGACCGCGACGTGATGCCCCGTGCGGAACGCCGCGATGACGATCAGCAGCTCACCGAGGAACAGCCCGAAGGGCGGAAAACCGGCGATCCCGATGAACCCACCGAAGAAGGCCACCAGCGTCTTGGGCATCCGCCCGGCCAGACTGCCTGTGTCCCGGATCAAGCGGCTGCCGTAGCCGAGCAGAATGTTGCCACTAGTCAGGAAGAGCGAGGACTTGATCAAGCTGTGGTGGATCAGACAGAGCATCGCACCGAATGCACCGAGCCCGCCGATGCCCGTGCCAAAGGCGATGATGCCCATGTTCTCGATGCTCGAGTAAGCGAGCAGGCGCTTGTACTCGTTTTGCCTCAGGATGAAGGTCGCCGAGACGAGCATCGACGCCAGGCCGAAGACGATCAGGATCGTGCCGGAGAAGTCCTCCAATCCGGCGGCCTGCATGATCTTGTGGGTCTTGAAGATCCCCAGGTAGGCGCAGTTGAGCAGCACACCGGATAGCAGGGCCGAAGCCGGGCTGGGTGCCTCGCTATGGGCGTCAGGCAACCAGGTATGCATCGGCGCCAGCCCCATCTTGGTGCCATAGCCCACCAGGGTGAAAACGAATCCCACCTTGAGCCACAATGGATCCAGCCGGCCGGCCACCGCAGTCAAGGCGGAGAACGCCACCGGCACGTCCACCTGTCCCACATCCATGGACACGGTGATGAGCACCGCGCCAACCAGAGCCAGGGCGATACCGACCGAACAGATCAGCACATACTTCCAGGTGGCCTCCAGCGAAGAGCCCGTCTGGTGGCTGAAGATGAGCGGCGCGCTGGCGAGCGTGGTGGCCTCGATGGCGATCCACATCACCATGATGTGGTCTGACAGGGTCACCATCGTCATCGTCGACAGAAACAGCAGCATCGATCCGCAGAAGACGCGCTCGGACCGAAGCTTGGCCTGGTCGAGATAGGCCCCGGTGTAGATCGAGATCAGGAAGAACAGCAGCGAGATCACGATCAGCGAGAGCAGTCCCTCCGGGGTGATGCCGAAGAACGAGGGCAACATCGCCTCTGGTCGTGCAATCCACAGCCGGACGGACAGGCCCAGATGGGCCGCTCCTGTGATCACCAAGAGCAACCGCCCAACGCGGGGCGCCACGAAGAACGCCAACAAGCCGGCGAGCAGCGGTACCAGGAAGACGATTTCGACCATGATGCTCCCCTCAGTCCTTCAGGGTTCGCAGCAGGGACGTGTCCACGTCATCCAGCTCGACTTTGATGTTTTGCAGGATGACCGCCATCAGCATCACCCCGGCGAGCACATCGAGCAGGATGCCGAACTCCACGATGTGGTGAGCCCGGGTGGAGAGGGTGGTGCCTCCCAGGTAGATCCCGTTCTCCATCATCATGTAGCCCAGCACCATGGCGATGGCGTTGCGGCGGGACATCAACAGGAACATCCCGCCTACGAGCAAGGTGATCGCGGTGGATAGCAGCAGCTCGCCGCGGCCCGCCACGACCAAGTCGATCTTGCTGCTTACGAAGAAGGCGGCAACGATGAGCACCAGCGCCGCCATCAAAGAGACATGGGGCCCGACGATCGGCTCCACCCCGCGACGAATGGCGACCTTCTTGATCGCCAGCACGATGGCGACGGGGATCACAATCCCCCGGATCACCAGCGTCGCCACGGTGAAGACCACGCCTCCAGCGCTCAACTGGTGTCCGATGGCCAGAGGAATGAGTGACACCACGATCCCCTGGAACGCCACGACCTTGATCAGCGTGGGGATCTGGCCGGCACCGAAAGAGGCCAGCACCGACAGCAACACGAGGATCAGGGCGGTGTCTGCTAGCTGGCTCATGTCATCACCTGCAAGCTCACCACCGTGGCGAAGAAGGCGAGGGCGAAGGCGGCGAGCCCGAACATGGCCACTTTGTCCATCCGGTACCGCGCCATGATTGATTCGGTGATCCCAACGACCCCATAGACCAGGGTCAGGACAGCGAAGAAGACCAGCCCGTCGACCCAGGGATCGTCAAACCGGAACGGGTAGACCAGCAAGGTGATCAGGGCGGAGAAGAAGAAGAGCTTGAGCGAGGCCGAAAGCTCGATGAACGCCAGGTCGGGACCGCTGTGGTCCAGGATCATGACCTCGTGGATCATGGTGAGCTCCAAGTGGGTCGCAGGATCGTCCACCGGCACCCGGGAGTTTTCCGTGAGCAGCACGAGGAACAGGGACGCCACCACGAACAGAAGCGTCGCCCCCACCGACTGCCACAGCACGATCGGTTGGCCGGCGCCGAAATGCGCGGCCAGGCTCAACTCGCCTGTCAGCATGAAGAAGAGGATCAGGATCATGAACAAGGACGCTTCGCAGAAGATCGGGAAGTAGGCCTCACGAGCAGCGCCCATCCCTTCAAAGGGGGAGGCCGTGTCCATGGCGGCGGCGATGGTGAAGAAGCGTCCGAGTCCGAGCAAATAGAGCACGAAGATGACGTCGCCGTTGAAGGACAGAACCGCCGCATGGCCCGCCACAGGCAAGAACAGCAGGGCGACGACCGCGCAGACCAGCGACACCATGGGACCAAGCTTGAAGAGCCAGGTGGTGCTGGTGCTGTAGACCGACCCCTTCTGCAAGAGCTTGATCAGCGTGAAGTAGTTGATCAGCAGGGGCGAGCCTTTGCGACCGCCGAAGAAGGCCTTGATCTTGAGGATCAATCCCGAGAACAGGGGCGCCAGTAGCAGGGCGACGAGCAGCAGGATGGTGGAGTGCATCGGTCAGCCCCTCCACACGAAGATCAAGAGAGCCACGATCGCGAGCAGGATGTAGCCAATGTAGAGGTGAATGTCGCCGTGCTGGATCCACCGCAGCCGGTCGAACAAGGTCATCACCGGACGCACGACCAGCTTGGACGAGCCGGTCTCAGCCACATCCTCGACGTGGCTTCGGTAGCGCGACGCCTGCGGGAAGCGTCCCTCGATCGGGCGGTGCTCCTCGCGCACAGGAGCCACGGCCCGGAAGAAGGCGAGGATCGATGCGGCGTAAGAGGACCCGGTGTACTGCATCCGGGCCGTCGGCTGGGTGTAGCCACAGCCCCAGGTCCCGGATCGGGTGACGGTCTTGCCCCGGTACAGCAGAAGGCGCAGCAGAATCACCCCGCCGAGCCCTCCGAGGAAGATCAACGCCACGCGGGTAATGTGGCCCGTCAGCGCCAGGATCGGCTCGATGGTCGCGGCCTCACCCAGCAGCCCCGTCGACATCGCCGCCCCCGCCGCCAGCCGCACGATCCACCCGGGGAAGACGCCGATCAAGATGCAGGCGGCGGCCAGCACGATCATGGATGCCATCATCGTCCAACCCTGCTCGCGGACACCCGCGACCGCGGCGCTGCGCGGCTCACCCTGGAAGACCACGCCGACAACCTTGGTAAAACAGGCCAGCGCCAGCCCCCCGATGATCGCCAAACCAACGATCGCCAGCACGCTCAAAGCGAGGGTCCCGCGGTCCAAGGGCACGCCCCGGAAGCTGCCCAGGTAGACCAACAGCTCGCTGACAAAGCCGTTGAACGGCGGTAGCCCGGCGATGGCCAAAGAGCCGATCAGGAACGTCGTGCCGGTGATCCGCATCCCCTTGAACAAACCGCCCAGCCGATTGATGTCCCGAATTCCGGTCTGGTGCACCACCATGCCGGTGCCCATGAAGAGCAGGGACTTGAAGAGCGCGTGATTCAGCACGTGCAGCAAGCCGCCGGAGAATCCCAGCACCGCCATCAAGGGCTGCCCCTTGGCGGCGCCGATCAGGCCGATCCCCAACCCGATGAGGATGATGCCGATGTTCTCCACGCTGTGGTAGGCCAAGAGGCGCTTGAGATTGTGCTGGCCTAGGGCATAGACCACGCCCAGAACGCCAGAGATCACCCCCGCGATCAGCAAAATCTCTCCGAACAGGGCGGTCCTCAACTGCAGCACGATGATCATCTTGAGGATGCCGAAGATGCCCGTCTTGATCATGACGCCGGACATCACCGCGGAGATGTGGATGGGGGCCGCCGGGTGGGCATGGGGCAACCAGAAGTGGAGGGGGAAAATCCCGGCCTTGGATCCGAATCCGACCAAAGCGAGCGCGAAAACCAAGATCTTGGTTCCGTCGGTCATCCCGACGGCGCCCTCGAAACCCAGGCTGCCGGTGTGGGCGAAGATCAACCCGAAGGCCGCAAAGATGAACATCGCGCCCCCTTGGGAGAACACGAAGTACAGATACCCCGCCTGACGATTGTCCTCCTCCTCGTGGTCGTAGATCACCAGGAAGAACGAAGCGATCGTCATCAGCTCCCAGCTCAAGAGGAACGGGATCATGCCGTCGGCGACCACCACCAGCGCCATGGCGATGACCAGCAGGCTGAAGAACAGGTAGTGCGCCGCCGTACGCCGAGCCCACCCCGGATTGTCCATGAAGTGAAAGCTGTAGAGCGCGGCGAGCGCGCAGACCGCGAAGATCACCACCAGAAAGAAGGCCGCCAGTGGACTCGTGCGAAACGACAGGTCAATCCCGTGCAGATAGGAGATGGTCGCCTCGTGGGAGCTCCCTTCCAGGAGCGTCCTGACCGCATCGATGCACCCCAGCAGGCTTCCCAGGCCGATGCCCGCAACGCCGACGACTCGCAGGAGGAACAGCCGTGTTCCCAGGAGCAAGGGCAGAACGCCGCCGGCCAGCACCAGCGCCAGGGCCGTGAAGAACACGTTCATCTCACACTTCTCATGGTCTCGGGAGGCCAGCGACAGCCCGCGGCTTATAGCGGACACGAGGCATGAAGACTAGTCAGTGGGGAGGGGCAAAAGGTGGCCGACAGGGCCGGTCGACAGAGCCGGTCGACAGGGCCAATCGCGGGCCACTAGCGATCACGGTTTCCGGCCCTGTCTCTGCAGGGCCGCCTGCTAGCGAGCGCCCTGCAGCCGCCGACAAAACTGCTCGATGTCCTGGTCGAGCTCCGCCTGGTCACCGAGGCTGCCGTAGCGCAACGCCCCGTAGCGTCGCAACAGCTCGGCAGCTGGAGGGGCCAGATCTGCCGGCAAATTGGTGTCCGCGAGCCGGGAGGCCAGCTGCTCCAGCGTCTCGCTGGCGGCCCGCGCGATCCCCCATAGGCCGAGCGCCTGGCTCAGGCGAGAGAGGCAAAGCAAGGGAGGATCGGCGGCCGACTCGAGACGATCGCGGCGCTGACCCGCCCGGCTACGCAACCAACGGACCAGTAACAACAGCACGCTGAACAGCGCCGGAGGTGCCAGCATCTCGAGCGGTGTCCGCTGATCGAGCCAGCTCAAAAAGCCCGTCCAGCCGCGACCTGCAAGATCGACGAGTGCCGCGCCGAGGGGCGTGCGGGTGCTCGAGCCAGCCAACAGCTCAGCAGGCGGCGTCGGATCATAGCTGCGCCAGCCGTGACCGGGCACCCAGGCCTCCACCCAAGCATGGGCGTTGCGTTCCCGCACGATGTAGTAGCCCCCCAGCTCGTTGCGCTCCGTCACTCGGTAGCCCGCCACGACCCGGGCGGGGATACCCACCGACCGGCTGAGCAACGCCATCGCCGAGGCGAAGTACTCGCAGTGGCCACGCTTGTGCTGGAGGAGAAACTGGAGAATCGGGTCCTGCCGGCCCGTGGCGTCGACCTGCAACGAATAGGTGTAGCGTGATTGAAGCTGCCGCTCCAGCGAACGGAGCTTGGCAGACCGGTTGCTGGCTCCATCGGTCCACTGTTCGGCGATGCGCTCGAGAGGAGCGCGGAGAGCCACTGGAAGATCCAGGTCCTCTTCCCCCGGCGGGGCCACCGCGTGGCTGCGCTCCCCCTGGGTCCGATACCAGAAACGCTTCGCGGGATCGGCAGAGACAGGGGACAGAATGGCAGCTGGATCGACCAGCGCCACGCCTCGGTCCACCGCAACCTGGGTGGCCACCAGAGGAAGAAAGTAGCGCTGTGGGTGCTCGGCGAGCAGCTCGACCGCGACTCGATCCTCGGTGGCGTCGAGCTGTTGCGGCATGGGGACAGGGCTAACCACGTGGCCCGGCGGCCGGCTCCAGCGGCCTGCCCGATAGTGGGTGTAGACGATGCCGCGCAAATAGTCTGGGCTCCCGCCTGCGACTCGCAGCACCTTGCGATCCGACTGGAGCATGCCGCGCATCGTCCCGAGCCACATGCGATCGCTGAACCCAGTGCTCGGCATGCTGAAACGAGTGGCCTGAGCGATGACCCACCCGTGCAGGCGGGGCAAGCCGAGCGCCGCTGTAGAGGCCACGGCGACCGCCAGAACGAACAGCAGCGCGCCGGCCAGCCAGGTGGTCTTGCGCAGCTGCAAGAGTGGCGCACTCCCAGCATCGGTTCCCCGACGAGCGAGGAGGGCGAGCACCAAGAACAGCACCACGACAGGGGGGTACAAGGTGGCAGAGCTCGTACCGCCGCAGGCTGTGATGCTCACCAGCGCCAAGGCGAGGGTGGCCAGATCACCGCCGACGGGCCTGGCAAAATGGAACCGCAACACGGTGATCAACAAGCTCGCGCCGGCAAGGGCAGCCCAGGGCGACCGCAACTGACCCACAGCTGCTGGAGCGCTTGGAAACAGGGCAGCGAGCACCCAAGTTGCCGTCCCGAGCAAGAGACCGCTGACGAGGAGCTGGGACAAGGTCCCCATGACCAACCGGGCCCTGATGACCTGAGGCAACACTGCCAAGAGGGCCAGGGCCCCGGCCAAGCCTGGGCTGGCCGCCAACAGGCCGAACAGAGTGACGGCCAGGAGCACGGGCAAGAGGGTGAGGCGACTCACAGCGACAAGCGCTCCTCCCCCTGGATGCGACTAGCGGCGACCACCACCTCCGCGGAGCTTCGGGCCCCAACCCGAGGCAGTCGCCGACCCATCCAGCGAGCCCCAAGGTCGTCATGAATGCGCAGAATTCGGCACGCCACGCCACGCCGCTCGATGGCGTCGGCGAGCTCGAGACGAGACTCGTCGGTTGATTGGGTCACCAGGACAATGCACGACAGCGGTGCCAGATAGGGCATGAGCCGTGACAACAGCTCGCCACGGGCCAGCGGAGCACCAGGCTCGGCGCAGGCAAGCACATCGAGTGCCTGGTCGAGGTTTCCCAAAGCACGCCCGAAGGTGAGCGCATGGATCTGTTGACCTAGCACCAAGAGATCGATGAGCGCTTCACCACCGGTCAATCTGGCAATGACGCCAGCGGCCAATGAGATAGCCGCCTCGAACCCGGCGTCGGTCAACGACTCCGAATCGGTGTCCACGATGACGCCGATTCGACTGAAGTACTCTTGCTGGTACTCGCGAATGTGAGGCGTGCCGAGACGAGCCCAAGTCTTGGCGTGCAGATCACGCAGTGGATCACCGCGGCGATAGGGCCTGACGCCCATCAACTCGGTGGCCTCGCCGGTCTGGGAGGCATTGGCCACCCCCCCTGGCTGATAGCTTCGCCCCAGCGGCAACCTGAGGCTCTCCACTCGGGCGATCTGAGGCACCACCACGAAGCGACACCCTCCGGTCGCGACACAAGGACTGACGGCCAGGCCCAAGGGCACCAAGGCGCAGGTCAAGAACGGGTCCAGGTGGTGACGACCTCGGGCGACGAAGCGCGCCTGCACCTCGCCAAGAGCCAGCTGGCCAGGCTCGATGGTCGCGAAGCGCGGAGGCGCGCCCAGCCACTGGCCGTCCCAGGGAAGGAAGGGGACCCTGATGCGGAGCCCGTTGCGGGGCTTGGGGTCATCGTTGACCAGCCTCAGCTGAAAGGTGATGGGCTTGCCGACCGACACTCGAGGTGGCGCGGTTACCTCCACCCGAAGGTTGGAGAGAGATAACGCCCGCCGAACGACCACCGAAGCGACCAGCAAACCCAAGAGAGCCGCCCAAAGCAGGTAGACCTGGGTGGCTCCGACCTCGAGACCCGCCGTCCCGATGAACAGGCCGAGCACCGCCAGGACGCGCCCCTCTTCGCTGAGCGCCTGGTAGGGCCAAATCAGCGGCCCCACCAACTTCGCCACCCAGCCTCGCCGCCACTGATCTCGCGCGTCCCGGGTGGTCGGGATGAGAATGTGGTTCAACCGGGCGAAGTTCACGAGATCGACGGCTCAGGTGGGCACCGCCACGCGGTCGACGATGGCAGCGACGATTCCGTCAGCGGTGGACCCGCCGTAGCGAGCATCTTGGGCAAGCAGGACGCGGTGGGCGAGCACCGGTACCGCCATCTGCTGAACATCGTCGGGAGTGACGAAATCGCGGTCCGCCAGCAGGGCTAGGGCCTGGGCGGCACGATAAAGCGCCAAAGCGCCCCGGGTACTGGCGCCGAGCTCGAGATCCTTGTGCTCCCGAGTGGCTCTGACCAGCTCGAGCAGATAGCGGGCGACCGACTCTTTCAGCTCCACCTGGCGCGCCGCCTCCTGCAGCTCGAGTATGTGGCTAGCGCGAGCCAGCGGCTCGAGCGCCTCGAATGGATCGGTGAGCTTGCGGTCGGCCAGGATCTTCAGCTCGTCGTCCCGCTCTGGATACCCCATCTTGACGCGCAACAGAAAGCGGTCGAGCTGAGCTTCTGGCAACGGGTAGGTTCCTTGAAAATCCACAGGATTCTGCGTGGCGAGAACGAAGAAGGGCGCCGGTAAGGGCCGGGACACGCCTTCGACCGTGACCTGACGCTCGTTCATGGCCTCGAGCAGCGCGGACTGGGTGCGGGGAGAAGCGCGGTTGATCTCGTCAGCTAGCAACACGTTGGTGAAGACCGGCCCAGCATGGAACGCGAAGCTGCCGTCCGCCGGCTTGAGCACCTCAGTTCCGACGATGTCGGCGGGCAACAGATCGGGGGTGAACTGCACGCGGGCAAAACGGATGTCGAAGACCCGAGCCAGAGCCTTCGCGAGGGTGGTCTTGCCCACTCCGGGCACGTCCTCGATCAGCACGTGACCAGCGCCGAGCACGCCCACGACGAGGAGATCGATCACCTCCTCTTTGCCGCGCACGACAACATTGAGGCGCTTGCGAATTTCGTCGACGATGGCTCGCAGGGGTGGTTTCACGGCTCGCGCGCGATTGTGGCACATCAGCAACCACTTGACCGGCGAGAACCTTCCCAGCCAACACCGTTCGTGCCACATCGGTCGCCACCCCGGCTCAACCATGGCCACCCTCACCACCCTATTGCTCGTTCCACTCTTCGGAGTGGTGGCCGCCGCTTATGCGTCGGTAGGGCTGGGAGGCGGGACGGCCTACCTCGCGGTACTGTCGGCCTTCGACTCCGATCCGGCGAGCCTGCGACCGATCGCCTGGACCTTGAACTGCGTCGTCTCGGCCATCGGATTCGTTCACTACCAGCGAAAGGGCCACTTCTCCTTTGACGACGCCTGGCCGTTCTTGCTCGGCGGCTTGGTCGGCGCTGCCGGCGGCTCTGCGCTACCCATCGGCGCGGCCACCTTCCAGGTGCTGCTGGCCCTCACCCTCGGGAGCGTCGGGATTCGGATGCTCACCGCCAGGACGACCAAGGTCCAGGATGAGGCGCAGCGATCACCTCAGTGGCGGCTCGCCGCCCTGGCGCTGGGCCTGGTGGTTGGGGTGGTGTCTGGCGTCGTCGGGATTGGCGGCGGCATCATCTTGGGCCCCATCGTGCTCGCCCTGGGCTGGCTGGGGGTGAAGCGCACCGCCGCGATCACCAGTCTGTACATCTTCGTCAGCTCGGTGGGTGCGCTAGGCGTCCACCTGGCAAGCCACGGCACGGCCCCATTTGCCCGCATCGGCCTCTTGGCCGTGGGCGTCACCATCGGCGGGGCCATCGGCTCGCGCTGGGGCGCCGGCAAGGCCTCGCCCAAGGTGCTCAGACAGATCTTCGGCACCGTAGCGCTGCTGAGCGCCATCAACCTGGCGATTCGGATCGTCCAGGCTGGGTAGCTAGTTCCTGGCCCTCGCTATCGAACAGTGCCCACGTAGTTGGCGGTGAGCTGACGCTCACGCACCTTGGGATCCGTGTAGTCCGGCAGCAGCATGGGCGACACGCGGCCCTGATCGACCCCTGAGTCGGCCACGTCCTGGTTGTACTTGGTCACGTGCTCCAGGCTCAAAGCGCCGTCCTTGACGCCATTGGCGACGTAGTCGGCAGCCGTCTTGCCCGCAATGCGACCAAAGACGACGATGTCGAGCAACGAGTTGCCCATCAGGCGGTTTTGGCCGTGGATGCCGCCGGCGACCTCACCGGCCGCAAAGAGCCCCGGGATGGCCGTTTGGGCCTCCGGGTTGAAGTTGATGCCACCGTTTTGGTAGTGCAGCGTCGGATAGATGAGCATCGGCTGCTTGGAGATATCGATCCCGAAGCGCTTGTAGAGGATGAACTTGCCCGGGAACTCGCGCTTCACCGTGCCCTCTCCGGCTAGCATCTCGATCATCGGCGAGTCGAGCCAAACGCCGGCCTTGCCGGTGGGCGTGGGCACGCCCTTGCCCCGCTCGGTGCACTCCAGAACGATGGAGGCCGCCTCGATATCCCGAGGCTCGCGCTCGTTCACGAACTGCTCACCGTCGATATTGACCAGATTGGCCCCTGAGCCGCGGAACTTCTCGGTGAGGAGAATGCCCTCGGCCTGCTCGGGGAACACGATCCCAGTCGGGTGGTATTGAACGGTGTGGAGGAACGAGACCTCGATCCCCGCCCGGTAGGCCATGACGATACCATCAGCGGTGGCGCCATAATGGTTGGTGGTCATGAATCCCTGGATGTGCAGACGCCCTGACCCGCCGGTGGACATGACCACCGCCTTGGCCTTGGCGACCACATACTCCTCGGTCTCCATGTTGTAGAGCACCGCGCCCGCACAATGGCCGTGCTCGTTCAAGATTAGCTCAACCGCCGGCGAAAACTCGACGATGTCGATCGCCGTTCGATTACGGGCCTCGTCCCGCAGGACACGCATGATCTCGGCTCCCGAGATGTCCGCCGCGTAGTGCATCCGCTTGCGGCTGGTGCCACCACCGTGCATGGTCTTCAGCCGGCCATCGGGGAACTTGGAGAAGTTGACGCCCATGTTCTCCATCCAGTGGATGGCGCTCGGCGCATTGGTCACCAGGGCCTCGACCAGCTCGGGCACGTTGGTGAAGTGGCCACCGCCCATCACGTCGAGGTAATGATAGTAGGGTGAGTCCTTCTCGCCCTTGGTCGCCGCCTGAATGCCGCCTTCGGCCATCATCGTATTGGCGTCGCCGTGCCGCAGCTTGGTGACCATGGTCACCTTGGCGCCAGCCTCCTGAGCCAACAGAGCGGCCGAGGTGCCCGCACCACCGGCACCGAGGATCAGCACGTCGGTATCGATGTCCGGATTGGACAGATCGATCGCCGCAGGATCCACCCGGCTCTTGGCCTCCAGCAGATCGGCCATCTCGTGGGCGATCTTGTAGCCCTTACTCGGTCCGACCGTGAGCGCCCGACGCCCTTCCTCTTTGAAGTCCGGGTGGTAATCGAGCCTTTTCTTTCGGTCATCCAGGCTCAGGAAGGGCACTTCCTTGCCCTCCTTCTTCCGCGCGACCCGCTCCTCCCTGGTCTTCTCTACGACTTTGATGAGCTCTTCTAGTTGGGGGGGGTATGGCATCTTGTCACCTCAGAAATCTTCGCCAGGGGGGCGTCAACTGCCGCGCTAGAGCGTGGCGTTACCGCCATTCGGATCACTCATTTGCATCGTCACTTCGGGCTAGGCCCAATCAAAGGCCCGATCAGAGCCCATAGTCGCTTTCGGGCCGCCATGACTCATCGGCCATGGCTGGCTCCATTTCCCGTTCGGTGTAGGCCTTACGAAGCGCCTCGCCGTCCAGAGCCTTGGCATCCTTCAGCACCGGCGTGAACTTGCCCGCGACGATGCTGTCGACGACGTCCTTCAGATGGGCAGCCCGTGGTGCAAGCTTGCCAGCATAGAGGCGCCGAGCCAGCTGGGCGATATGATATTGGGGAAGCTCGCCCATACAGCGCGACGCACAGAGACCACACTGAATGCAGTCGAATGAAAGCTGAGACGCCTTGGCCAGGTCACCCTGTTTGATTGCAGCGATGTAATCCATCACCTCCACGTCCATCGGGCACACCTTGGTGCAGGCATTGCACGCCACGCAGCGGAACACCTCGGGGTAGAGCTCGTAG
Organism: Myxococcales bacterium; assembly: GCA_030590865.1. Lineage (GTDB taxonomy): Bacteria > Myxococcota_A > Polyangia > Polyangiales > Polyangiaceae > JAPYTK01. Next base: position 13,603 of record JAUVCD010000096.1, read on the forward strand.
ACCGTGTCGGCGCTGGGCTTTGCCTCAGCGTAGTCGTAGGGGCTGCGCAGCGCCGGGAAGAATGGAATCTGCGCCAGGTACATGTTCGGCTCGACGACCGTCTGGCATGCCAGGCCGGTGTAGATCTTGTAATCCCCTGCTTTGCGGTAGACCGTCGAGCAAGCGCCGCAGACTCCACCACGGCAGCCGCAACCGCGAATGAACTGATACCCTGCATGTTCCATCGCTTTCATGATGGTCAGGGAATCGGGCACGAAGTAGCGCTTCCCCATGACAAAAATGGGGATCAAGTCAGCTGCAACGTCTTTTGCTGTCGTGGTCATCGTCAACCTCTTGGCGTCATTCGGGGGGATTCGAAGCCGCGCCGCTTTTCCAAGTCGCTATGCCGAGGGCGGGCTCACGAAGCTACGCTTCTCGAGCAGGGCCTGGGCACCATCCATGTTCAGATCGAAGTGACAGCTCTCGACGTCGAGCCCGAGGGCAACGGCGAGAAGCTGTGTGAAGTAGTAAACCGGTAGCTCGCCAATCTGGCTGTGCTGCTCTCGAATGGGAGCCTGCTTCTTCCCGAGATTGTATTCGCAGAGCGGACAGCTCAGCACCATTGCATCCGCGCCGGCCTTATGCGCTGAAGTGAGCACCTTGCTCGCTCGCGTCATTCCGGCTTCGGGATGAACCAGAATCTCATAGGCACCACAACATTCGTCCACCGCCGAGTAGGCGACCGGCGTGGCGCCGAGAGCCGTGATGAAATCCTCGAGGATCTTGGAGTGCTCGCTTCCGCCGATAGCGAACTCGTGGGGGCGCACCAATGAGCACCCGTAGAAAGGCGCTACCTTCAACCCCTCGAGCGGGACCTTCACCTTCTCGCGCAAGACGTCGAAACCAATCTCATCGCGCAACAGGTCGAGGTAGTGGACCACTTCGACCTCGCCGGCGTAGTCCGTCTCCTCGTCCATGAACAGGTTCAAGGTCTTGCGCTTCTCTTCGTCCTCACGCACCAGCTTGTTGGCTCGGGCGAGCACGCTGTAGCACTGGGAACAGAGGGTCACGAGCTTGTCCGCGCCGGCGTCCTTCGCTCGGATGAGGTCCCGGACCGGTGCGACTAGGTGAATGAGGTCGTCGTCAGCTAACGAATAGACCGCGCCGCAGCAGTTCCAGCGCTCCAGCTCTTCGACCTCCAGTCCCAGAGCGGCCAGTGCCGCTAGCGCCGAATCCTCGAGGTTCTTGGCTTTGGTCTTGAGTGTACAACCAGGGTAGTAGCTGATCTTCATTGCAGCCCTCACGAAGTCAGTTTCCGGAAGCCGGCACCTAGTGCGATTTGCGGCATCGCGGATAGATCCTCAACTGGGATCGCGCGGGGATTGACCTTGTCGACGTTCTCGCGCAGCTTGAGTTGCCGAATCGCCTCCATCACCCGAGGCACCTCGATGCCCCGAGGGCACCGAACCTCGCAGGTGGTGCAGGAGGCGCACAGCCAGGGCGTCTCCGAGTCGGCCACTGGCTCGACGTGGCCGTGCTGCAACAAGAGCATGGCTTGTCGGGGCGTGATCGTCATCGAGTCGGACATGGGGCACACGCTGCTGCAGGTGCCGCATTGCATGCACTTGTAGACGTTCTGACCGGAGATCTCAGCCACCCGGGCCAGCGTCGCTCCGTCCAACGCGCGTAAGAGAATGGTCACTGCCATGGATTACCTCAACACACTGAGGGGTTGACGGGATTCCTATCGACCCCTGAGAGCCTGCAGGAAGGGTCCGAAACCGCCTCTACCGACCGAGCACCAACCGCACTCCAGTCGCTCCGCGCCGTCAGTCTGAACGGCGGCGCGCAGGTGATATAACAGGCCGCAAAGATGGTGCCAAGGGGCGCCTACTTTTTGCAATAAGCCCTGTTTTTCCACGAGATAGAGCGCCTTTTTCACCCATCCACGGCGGCGCTCCAAAGGCTGGTCGGTCGCTCTCAGACGGGTAGGCTAATGTCTGTAAAGGTGTGATGAGAATCTGTCCAGGGGGATGGCCCGGTGGGAGCTCACTGGGGCCGAGTTGACGGATCTAAGGGCCTTGAATACCGTGCGCGCCCATGGACATCGACCCGGGCAAAGGCCTCCATTACCTAGACAATGCCGCGACGACGTTTCCCAAACCGGAATCTGTCTTGGAAGCGGCCGTGCACTTCTGTGCCACCGCCTGCGTCAATCCCGGACGCTCCACCTTCGACCTCGCAATGGAGGCCGAGTCGATGCTCGACGACACGCGGGCAACACTGTCCAACTTCTTCGGCGGCTCGGACCCCAATCGGTTGGTCTTCGGCTACAACGCCACCGACGCAATGAATCTGGCGATCTTCGGCAGGCTCCGGCACGGCGGGCATGTCGTCTCGACCCAACTGGAGCACAACTCGGTGCTCAGACCCATCGCCCACTGTGTCGACGACTTCGGCGCCCGATCCACCTTGGTGCCCTTCGACGGACGGGGCTATGTCGATCCCGACGCCATCGGTAAGGCCATCGAGAAGGACACCCGTCTGGTGGTGGTCAACCACGCGTCCAACGTGATTGGAACAGTGCAGCCGGTGAGCGAGATCGGCGCCATCTGTCGCGAGGCGGGCGTGCCCTTCCTGATCGACGCCGCCCAATCCGCTGGGGTCATTCCCATCGACATGAAGAGCATGAACATCGACATGGTGGCCTTCACCGGTCACAAGTCGCTGATGGGCCCCATGGGAATCGGTGGCCTTTGCGTCGGCGAAGGCGTCGAGCTCGCCCACACTCGCGCCGGCGGGACAGGCGTCAAATCGGCGGTCCGCCGCCATCTGGACGAGTACCCCTTCAGGCTCGAATATGGCACGCCCAACATGATGGGGATCGCGGGTCTGTTCAGCGGCATCGCCTTCATTGCCGACCACGGCGGCGTGGCGAAGATACATGCGGAAGAGATGAAGCTGGCTCGGGTGCTCTGGGACGCGCTGCGCGAGACAGAGGGAGTGACCCTCTATTGTGCCGACTCACTGGAGCACCGAACGCCAGTGTTCTCCTTCAATTTCGATGGCGTCGATCCGGCTCAAGCGGGGACCCGGCTCGACGTGGACTACAGCGTGGCCTGTCGCACCGGGCTGCACTGCGCTCCCCTGGTGCACAAAGCGATCGGCACGGCACCTAGTGGCGCCGTTCGCTTCAGCGTCGGCCCGCTGACCAAGCTGGCAGACGTCGAAGCGGGAGCCGAGGCCGTCAAGGGCCTGATGAAAGAAATCCACGGCTGAGCCGGTTGCCCTCCCGCCTCGCGGGACTTAGAGCAAGCAGACCGATCCGCGGGGCAGCGCCGCGCACGGCTCAAGCTCAGGAGGATGAGCGATATGGCAGGACGAGAGCAGCGTTTGGAAGTTCGGCTGATCGACGGCGCCCGGATGGTGGCGAAGATAGGGGACCACGAGGTCAGCATCGACCTGCAGGAGAAGCTGGGGGGCACCGACTCGGCTCCCTCCCCTACTGAGCTGTTCATGACCAGCATCGCCGCCTGCAAGCTGTTCTACGCTTACCGCTTTCTCAGCCGGCGGGGCGTAGCTACCAATGGCGGTACCTCCACCATCACCTGGGAGTCGAACAAGAAAGCCGTCGAGGTTGCCAAGGTACAGCTCGAGATGCCCGAAGGCGTCGACCCGGAGCTCGTCGAAGGCTGCCTCAAGATGGTTCGCGCCTGCTTCGTGACCGCCAGCATCGAAGCGGACATGAAGATCGAGGCAGCGCTAAAATAGGCGGCCTCTGGCCCGCCTTGTTGCGACATCTCCCGATGGGTCACGATGGAGTGACCACCGGTACCGTCATGCCGTGATGGAAAATCCAGGCGACGATAATCGCCACCGGTACGACGAAGACGAAGAGGGCCACGAAATAGACGCCCACCATCCGGCCGAAGCGCGCCTCAGCGAGCTTTCGGAAGTTGGTGATCACCCCAATGCTGAAGAACGTCAGCATGAAGAAGAGCTTGCGCATGCCCTTTTCGACGGGCACGGCGCCAACTTTGGCCGCATCGGTGTATTCGGTGAGGAAGAACAGCACGCCCAAATATAAGAGCCACGAGCAAAAATAGCCCAAGACGAACTTGGGGAACCGGTGCCAGATCTCCGAGGCCGGGACTTTCTCACCTGGAACTTTGTCGATCTTGTAGACCCACACGATGGCCAAGACGAAGGCCCAGAGACCGATGAACATGTCGATCCAGATCTTCGTCATTACGGCGCTGGTGGTGATGAAGTCAGGCTCCCAGACGGTGCCATCCATCTCCACCTTCTTGTTGCGCATCAGCTCATCCATCACCGCCCCGGCAGCCGCATCGGCGCCATCGGTCTTGACCGCCATGCCCATGGCGGCACCGGCCACGACGGGCTCTTCGATCATCGTCGCCGTGAATAACGGCGGCAGAATGACCAGCTCGATGACCGCGTAGACGACCACCAGGGCCGAGACCATCACCGCCACGATCGGCTTGGCACGCACCGCACCGGCGGTCGCTACGGCAGCGGAGACACCACAGATGGAGATGGCCGAGGCGAGGACCGCAGCGGTCTTGCGAGGGAGCGCGAAGAGCTTGCGGGAGATCAAATAGATGCCAGGCCAGAAGATCAGATAGGCGACGATGGTGGCGGCAGCACCGGCCAGGGCGAGCTCGAAAACGAAGCCCGAAGCCTTGATGGCCATATAACCGACCTTCACGCCCAGAAATACGATGGCGGTCTTGATGAACCACTCAGGCTTGGCGGCTTCGGAGAGGTATTGGGCGAACCTTGGTGTGGCGTTGCCGACGATCAGGCCGACCACCAGGGCCAAGATGAAAGAAGCGCCACCGCCCAGCGACAGGCTGAAGTCGAGGCCATATTTGGCGCGGTCGGTGATGTTGGCGGCGAAGAACGCATGATGACCAGCGACCCAAAGGGCGTAGGTGATGAAGAAGATGCAGCTCCAGCCACTGACGAAGCGCTTTAGGTTCCACCCCATGAAGTGGGCACCGGTAGTCGTCGCCACCGTGAAAACTAAATAGGTGACCAGGATGCTGCCGGTCATGCCCAG
>JAUVCD010001017.1 GCA_030590865.1 Myxococcales bacterium
CTACTTGAGCCGCTCCACGGTGACCCATGGCAACACTCCGCTGGCGTGTTGCGTCGCCAGCATGGTCGGGGTCAACGGCAATTGCGGTATTGGTGGCGGATGGGTCATCAATCCGAACTCGGTGGTGACCACGCCCAGTGCCGGTGATTTTGCCGGGGCCGTGGTCGGGCGCGCATTAGACTTCATCGTTGGCCGTTGCATCGGAAAGGCATTGCCCGACAACGCCTTCTACGGGCCGATTCTCGACTTCATCATCGGCGAGACAGTACAGAGCTGGACCATCAGCCCAGTGATCGACATCGTCCGGGATCAAGTACAGGAGACCGTCGATGCTCTCCTCTAGCGAAGCCTCCCTCGCCTGGTCCGGCCAAGATCTGGTCGACAACTTCCTATTGGGCGTCATCGCCAAGCGCAGCTACCAGATGTGCAATGGCAGCCTAGTCCCCCACCCAAGCGCCGTCCCGACCATTGCAGTGGAAGCGCAGTTGGGTACCCACCGACGCACCCAGCAGATCGTCATCCACCGAGACTCAGACCATTACGCTTTTCTGAAACCCTTCACCGACGTGGTGCTGATCGGCTCGGCCCATGCTCCCAAAGAGGCAACCACCAGCCTCGAAACAGCCTTGCGGATTGGCGATCTAGTCAAACGGGTGCGGGTGGACGGCGACCGGCAATTGCGGGTCCGGCAAAATGGCGATCTGGAAGCAACCGCGCCCGAGCCCTTCACCACCATGCCGCTCAGCTGGACCCGAGCTTATGGCGGTCGTGATGAGGCAGCCGAGGCGCTGCTCTATCCCAATCGGGCTGAGATTGCGGCGGAAACGAATCGGTTCAGCGCCGACGAGCTGTCCAAGCTGGGCGCGGTGAGCTATCCGCGCAATCGCCTCGGGCGCGGGTTCTTCATCGACGTCGACCGAGCGCGGCTCGATGGCGAGCTGTTGCCGAACCTGATGGATCCGGACGACCCGGTGCGGCCAAACCGGCTGCTGGCCAGCGATCCGGACGACTGGACGGCGCGACCCATGGCTGGAGGCTATGAAGCCGTGGATCCGCTCACCTTCCCGCGCTCCTTCCTGTGGGGGCTCGGCCCGGTGGCGGTGACCGAGGGCATGGGCGAGTTGCGGCAGGGGGCGCTCGGTGCAGGTGACCTAACCACCATGCCCATCTTTCCCAGGCGGGACCCGCGGGCCTTCAACGCCGCCGCGCCGGGACTGGGCATCGCTCGTCTGAAGGGCAATGAGAAAGTGACCCTCTGGCACCTGAGCGCCCGTGCCGAGGTGCTCGAGCTGGGGTTGCCAGCCGAGCGCCCACAGATCCTCATCGAGCCGCCGGGCACCCGCACTTTCGAGCTCGACCCGGTGCTGGGGACGGTGCTCATCGAGCCCGATGAGGAACGTGTGACCATGACTTGGACGGGCGCGCTGCCCGTCGCTGCGCCCTACCGCGCTGACCAATGCGAGGAGATGCGACATGCCGTCGTCTGGAAATAAGGCCGCCCGTGGTGTGGTGCTCGATCTGCCCAAGCGCAACGAGGCAATCGTCGAGCGTCGCACCGTGCAGCTTGCATCAGGGCGCAGCTACGAGCTCGAGGCCGGCGAGCCTGACGATCGGCTGACGGTGCGCAGTCGTGACGGACAAGTGGTTCTGCAGGTCGAGGTGGGAGACCGCGGACCGGTGCTTCGCTTCGACAGTGCCGAGCTCGAGCTCGTGGCGCGGGACAAGCTGCGGCTGAAGGCAGGCACGGTCGAGCTGGAGGGCACCGACCAGGTCGCCATCCGCTCAGGCGGCGATCTCGACATGCAGGTCAGCGGGCACAAGCACGAGCAGGTGGCCGGCGATGCGCGACTCGAGGCGCGGGCGGTCGAGGTTCAGGCCAACGAGCGGAGCGTGAGGGTCCAGGCGATGGAGCAGATCTTCCTCGATGGCTCACACATCGGCCTGAACGACGATCCGAGCCCAACACCCTTTGACTGGTCGGCGATTGCCAAGGAGAAGGGATGACCAATCTGACCCCGCCGGGCCCGGGCAAAACCGTCACGGCTCAACCAAGCAGCGAGGATCGCATGGTCGCCGCGGTGGCCTATCTCTCTTGGTTTGTAGGGCTGTATCTGGTGGTCCCGGTGGGGATCTTCTTCTGGGCCAGGGACCGGTCGCGCTTCGTCACTTACCACGCCATCCAGGCGACGCTCTTGGCGCTGATGATGGCGGTGGCTGCCGCGGCCTCCACGGTGGGCTACTTCGTCGTGATGATCGTGGCCGCGCTGATTGAGGCTGCGGTCGGTGCCGAGCTGATGGTCTTGCTCGCTGGCGGGTTCTTCGTGAT
>JAUVCD010000989.1 GCA_030590865.1 Myxococcales bacterium
CGGCCCGTCCAGGTTGTGAAGGCGCTCGATCATGGCCGGATGCAAGGGCAACGAGACGTTCCCAATGGCCACGTTGATCGCCTGGGTGTCATCTTGGCGCTGGGCGAACTTGATCTGGGAGATTCGGATCACCGACGGTTCTCGGCTCGCGAAGTGATCACTCAGTCGCGGGGTGGTCATGGCGTTACCTCCTGCTCACTTGAGCACGAAAAGCTCGAGGGCCATCGTCGCGATGCCCATCAAGGCGGCGCCCGCGACGACGCCGGCACAGACTGACTCACTGTTCTTGACGAGGATCTTGTGCCACTTGTGCTCCTCGTCGGGGAAGCGACGCTCGGCTACCCACAAGACGAAGGCGCCGAAGGTCATGGCGAGGCACAGGGAGAAGGGGATGACGAAGGCCAGGCCGATGCCGATCGCCGAGATGGTGAGCTTGCCCTTGGTGTAGAGCTTCACCGCTTCCATGAGGATACCGAGCAAGGCGCCGATGACGGCGGCCCAGACGGCCGTGGTGGGCAGGGTGGATAGGCCCTGGGTGAGGATCTCGGCCACTGCCTTCCAGATCAGCGCCGCGGGCATGGTGTGCTGTTCGGTGCTCAAGCCTGCCGGGTCGCCTCGCAGAAACAGCGGGTAGAATATCGCCACCGCCGACAGCGAGCCGGCCACGGCACCGATGGCGTGCCCCATGGCTTGCATCCGCGGCTTGCCGCCCAGCATGTAGCCGGGCTTGATGTTCATGATCAGGTTCGCGGAGTTGCTCGCCACCTCGCCGGTGATGCCGGCGGTCATCAGATTGGTCTTGATGTTGCCCGGCGCCAGCGCCCCAAAGGTCAGCTGGGTCAGCTTTCCCAGGGCGCCGGTGGGGGTGATGGACGTCAGGGCGGTGGAGTTGACCCCGATGAGGGTGAAGACGAACACCAAGGGAATGGCGAGGATGCCCATCGCGATGGACACGTCGAAGAAGGCGTGGGCCATGTAGACCGTGACGGCGCCGACGGCCGGGATCCCCACCACGAAGACGCTCATGGGAAGCTCGATGTCCCGCAGACAGTCCTCGTCCTTCCGCTTGCGCCCCGTGATGCCGCGAAAGGCACTAATCAGCATGGCGGGCTTGGAGAAGAACGAGAACATCGAGGCGGTGGTCATCATGGCGACACCGCCCCAGAGCGCCCAGGTGGTGATGGCGCGGAAGCCATAATGGGGGACGCCGTCTCTCATGATCGCCGCGATGTCGCCGTTGCCGATCATGATGGGGGCCAAGATGCAGTAGTTGACGATGGCGCCGATCATCAGGGAGATGCCGGTCCGGATCCCCATCAGGCCGCCGGCGCCGATCATCGCGATGTCGAACTCGGGCCGTACCGTCAGCTCTTTGAGGGCGACGCCTCCGATGTTGGGGACGGCGTTGAAGCGGGCGAAGAGCCAATACAGCCAGCCGTCCAGGTACTCGGGAACAGCCAAGAATCCAACCTTGATGGTCGACAGGATCTTCTCGGACTGCATCAGCTTGAGCAGCGCTGCACCGGCGCTGCAGATTATCAACAGTCGCGCGGTCAGCAGCCCTTCGCCGCTTTGCCCGCTGTGCAGCGTGTCCATCACGACTCCCGCGGCGCGCCCTTCGGGGAAGGGGTGCTGCTCGTCGTTGATGAAGCGGCGCTTCAACGGAAAGGCGAAGAGAATCCCGAGGAAGGCCAGGGCGATCAACCACAACAGAGTCTGCCACCAGGGAATGACCTTGCCGGTGACCATCATGTAGGCGGCGAGGCTGGAGATGAGCGGCGCGGTCATGTAGCCGGCGGCGCAGGCAATCGACTGGAGGATGTTGTTCTCCAGCACGTGGAAGGTGTCGACCCAGCCGATTTTCTGGAGCACCCGAAAAAGGACGAAGGAGAGGATCACCGAGGTGATGCCGACGCCCAGGGTCCAGCCTGTCTTGGCGCCCACGTAGAGGTTGGTGAGCGCCAGGAAGGCGCCCAAGAAGAAGCCGCAGACCCCGGCTCGCAAGGTGAGCTGGGGCACATCGCCTTTGTAGACCTTGTCCAGCCACCAGCGGTCCTTCTCCGCTACCGACATCGTTCGGATCTGTTCTTCGGTGAGCTGCTCGAGCGCCATCGTGCCTCCGCCTGTTCCTATACCTCAGTTGGCTCGGTGGCGGTTTGCCGGACGGCAGAAGCGCAGGGGCTCGCAAGTCTGATCACCGCGCCTTGCGCCTGCCGAAGGCCGGCGGCTTCCAGGGTCGAGCCTTTGACTTCGGTTTCGGCGCTCAGTAAGCGTGTCGGCCATGATGACCCGGCCTGCCGCCCTCTGTTCAGGGGTCTTGTCCTGCCTGGCGCTGTTGCTCGGCGGCTGCGACGACAGCAACGAGACCAAGGCCAAGACCGAGACGGGCGCCGAAGGACGGCAGACGGTTGGAGCTCTCCTCATTGCGCCTGGAGAGAGCACGCCGGGGATCGAGATGGTGGTCAGCCTGCCGATGAGCCATGACGCCAAGGCGACGCTCGAGGCCCTTATCCCGGCAGTGCATCAGAGCCTCAAAGCGTGCA
>JAUVCD010000135.1 GCA_030590865.1 Myxococcales bacterium
ACTTCCTGCTTGATCCTCGTGGCGAACAGCAGCCCCCCGAAGATGAGCGCCACCATGAGGAGGTTGGCAGCCACCGCGTTTTGGGCCATCCAGGCCAGCGGTCCCTTGCGCTTGCGGGAGCCGAGGGGATCGCTCAGCGGCGGCCCGTCCGACCCGGGGCTCACTGAGACGCTCCGGAGGACGAGGGTGCAGCTGTGGGCTCGGCAACTCGCAGCTTCATGCCCGCCACCGGGGCCGGCAGGGTCGAGAGGATCAGGCGCTGGCCGGTCTTCAGCGGCCCGCTCACCAGCACCGTGTGCTCCGAGCCCCACACCACCTGCACCTTCTCGATCATCAGGGTGTTATCGGCGCCGAGCAGAAAAACCTCGTGGTCCGGCTGCAGGGCTCGCCGCGGGATCTCGGCCACCTGGTCGAGCTCCACTCCCTCGATGACGACCCGCACGAAGGCGCCTAGCAGCAACGGCAGCTTGCTCTTGACGGCCTGCCCCTCAGCCGCAGCACTCAGCTCGGCCACTGGTTGGTCCTGGCCCGCTGCAGCCTCGCGCAGCTGGAAAGGATCGTCGATCTCGATCAAGAGGCGAGCCATGCGCCCCACCGGATCCAGATCGCCGAGCAGCCGCACGACGGTGCCCTCCCGTTCGATGCGCCCCCGCCCTGTCTCGACCCACACCCGCGCCGGCGAGCCTTTCTCGCCCCGCTGAGGCAGAGCCACATAATCGAGCTTGTCCATCGGTAGCGAAACTTGAACCCAGAAGCTGTCCGTACCCACCAAGACGGCGAGTTGGGAGGCCGGACCCACCAACTGACCTTTGTCGACGTTCTCCTGCTGCACGAAGGCGTTGAACGGGGCAACCAGCGCCGTCTTGCTCAGCTGCAGCTTGGCCCGGGCGATGTTGCTACGCGCTGCGCCGACCGCCACCTGGGCGCTCTTGACGTGAGGCTGTCGGAGCGCGAGCGGCGCGCCAGCATCGGGATCGTCGGCCTCCGGCGTGGCCAACCCCGCCTGTTTGCGCTCCTGCTGGTAGATCTCCCACTCCCGCTCGGCGACACGGCTCCGGCCCTTCTCGACCTGCAGCATCAACTGCTGGCTGGCGAGCTGGGCCTTCTGCTGCTTGAGCGCCAGCGCGTAGTCCCGAGGATCGATCCGCACCAGCGGCTGTCCCTTCTTCACCAGGCCACCAGGCACCAACTCGTCGGACTGCCACATGACCCGGCCACCCACCTCGGGCATGAGCACGACCTTCTCGGCCGGCATGACCTGACCATTGACCTGCATGGTGACCGGGTGGGGGCCCACCTTCACGGTGACGACCTCGACCAAGGGCGCCACCGTCGCCTCTGGCTCGCGCTGGGTCTTGGGCTTGGTCTTGACGAAGGCCACGGCCGCCCCGACTCCACCGGCCAGGACCAGCAAGCTGAGAATGGCGGCCAGCCAACCGCCCATGCTGGTCGACGGTTTGACGACCGACCGCTGCAATCCGTTGGAGTTGCTCATGACGCTTCGTCCTCGTCGTCCCCTGGTTGTTCGAGCTCGACGGTCCAGCGACTCCCCAGAGCGCGATAGAGCTGCACCCGTTGGGAGAGCAGCCGGCGCTTCGACGTAAGAAGCGTTTGCTCAGCCGCTTGCAATGAACGCAAGGCCGTCAGCACGGCAATGTAGCTGCCGATGCCGGCACCGAATCTGCGCCGTGCGCTCTGAAGGGTGCGCCGCGCGGTGGCCACCTGTAGCTCGAGGATACGGATGCGATCGCCCTGCAGGCGCTCCAGCGCCAGCGAGCTCTCCACCTCGACCAACGCCGTGAGCAGGGTCTGCCCATAGGCCGCCAACCGTTCGTCCAACACCGCCTCGGACCGATCGATCTCCGCCCCGATGCGACCGCCATCCCAGATGACCCCGGTGACGCTCCCCATGATGCTCCACACGAAGGACTCGAAGAACTTCCCCAAGTCGGTAGCACTGAACCCCAAGCTGCCCGACAAGGTGAAGCTCGGGAGCCGCGCAGCGATGGCCTGAGCGATCCGGTAGTCCGCCGCCACCACCCGGGCCTTGGCGGAACGCAGGTCAGGACGGCGCTCGAGCAAGGAGGCCGGCACGCCCCGTTTGGGCAGCGGTGGTGGGTCGGGAAGCGTGAACCGGCCGGCCTGAACGAAGCGCTTGGGCGTGCCGCCGAGCAAGAGCGCGAGCTGCTGATCGGCCACCTGCTCCTGACCCAGCACGAGAGTCAGCTGGGCCTCGAGAATCTGGATCTGCTGGCGCTGCTGATAGATGTCACTGAGCCCCGCGTCTCCTTCCCCAAAGCGCAGCTCCACCAGCTCGAGGCTGGTCTTGTTGACCGCCAGCTGCTCGACCACCAGCCGTCGCATGGCCCGCTGCTCGATCACGTCAAACCACCGCTCGGTCACATTGGCCGCCACCGTCATGGCCGCCGACTCGAGATCCGCCCGGAAGGCGATCACGTCCTGCTCCGCTGCGAGCATGCCCGCTCGTACCTTCCCCCAAACGTCGAGCTCGTAGCTCACCGGCACGGAGGCGCTGAAGGTGTTGCTCTCCACACCGGGGATGGTCTGCTGCTGCCCCATCAGACTGAACTCCCGCGGAGCACTCATCGAACGGGCCGCCGACAGGTTCGTCCCTATTTGGGGAAACAGGCCCGAAGCGGCGGCTCGTTCCATGGCCTTGGCCTGCTCGAGCCGCGCCCACGACTGGCGGAGCATCAGGTTCTTGTCGAGGGCTTGGAGGACCAGAGCGTCGAGCTCCTCGTCGTTGAAGCTGGTCCACCAGGGTCCGGGATCGACGTCATCGCCGCCTTCACCAAACTCGTCAGGTAGGGCAACTGGCGGCTTGGGATCCTTGTCGACGTTGCGCATCAGGCAGCTGCTCGTCAGGCCGCAACAGAGCGCCAGCGCCGTGACCCGCAAGACCACACTCAACCGATGGCTCATGATGCCTCGCTCGCCCCTGGCTCGTCGTCCCGGGCCGGCTTGGTGGCCGCTTGCTCGATGGAGGCCGGCGCAGCCCCCTCCCGACGCCGTATGGCATCGAGCAACAACTCCACCGTGTCCTCGACGGTCGGGGCCATCGCCCGTACCTGGGGCGGCGGCGCACCGGAGCTTAGCTGGAGCTTCAGCAACAAGGCGCCGTTCACGCAGCTCCACAGCTTCATGCACAAGGGAACCGCTTCGAGATCGGCGCGGATCGACCCGTCTGTTTGGCCTCGCTCGATGGCCTGCCGGTACAGGCCGATCATGTGCGCGATGTTCTGCTGCATCATGGCGACAGTACCGCCCTCCAAATCAGGCGGCGGGCCGTGGACCCAAAGGGACATCGCCATCTTCAGGTGGTTGATGGGCGTGGATATGTGCTCGGCGTAGGCCAGCAACATCCGCCTAACGAGATCCAGCCCGTCAGAGGCAAGCTCGGCATGGCGCTCGTACTTGGCGACCATCCGTTTCAGATGGCGCTCGGTGACACCGGTGAGGAGATCCTCCTTGGTGCGAAAATAGTTGTAGAGCGTTCCCTTGCCGAGCTGAGCCTCCTCGGCCACCTGATCCATCGTCGCCAGCTCAAAGCCCTGGGCGTAGAAAACCCGCTGCGCGGCGTCGAGAATATGAGTCCGACGGATCTCTCGCTCTCGCTCTCTACGTTCGGCTACCGTCACGATGTCCTCGGAATCACTACAATGACCAACAGTCACCTTATGACTGCGCGTCAGAAAGTGACTGGGAGACTAGCGCTCAACGTAGCGCTGTCAACGACTTACTTCGGCCGGGCTCAACTTGCGCACGCCAGCCGGGCGGTGCCAGGGTTAACCCAACTACTCGGCATCAGCCCCGGCGCTGGCCGGCTGCGGCAGCTCGGCTGGCTTGCCGAACACCCGTGCCTTGGCGCGGTCCCACACCCCGGCGACATCCTCGATGATCATGTAGAGGGCAGGCACCACGACCAAGGTGAGGATGGTGGCGAAGGCCAGGCCGAAGATCACCGCGTTGGCCATCGGGCCCCACCACTCGGCGCTCGGTCCGCCGAACAGCACGCGGGCGCCCGCAAAAACGATGGTGATGCCGAGACCCATCGGGGCCAGCCCCAGAATCGTGGTGATCGCGGTGAGCATCACCGGCCGGAAACGAACCACGCCCGCTTCGACCAAGGCGTCGAAGACACTGAGCCCCCGAGCGCGCAGCTTCTCCACATAGTCGAGCAGCACGATAGCGTTGTTCACCACCACGCCGGCCAGGGAGATGACGCCGAGCCCTGTCATCACCACCCCGAAGGAGGTGCCGGTGATGACCAGCCCCCAGAGGACGCCGACCATGGAGAGCACCACGGAGAACAAGATGATGAGCGGCTTGGAGTAGCTGTTGAACTGGGAGACGAGCACCAGGGCGATGAGGAACAGACAAATCAAGAAGGCGTTGCCCAGAAACTCCTGGGTCTTCTTCTGCTCGTCGTTTGCCCCGCCGAGGCGCAGTCGGTAGCCCTCCGGCATATCCGCCGTCTCGATGTATTTGACGACCTCGGCGCGGACGGCGTTCTCGTTGAAACCGCCGGCCACGTCACCGGTCACGGTGACCACGAGATCTTGATCGATGTGGCGAATCGAGCCCGAGCCGCCGGCCAGCTCGTAGGACGCCACCGCCGATAGGGGTACGGGGAAGGTGTTGGGGCTGGTGGGAATGCGACCTGGGATCCGCATCGCGAGAATCGACTGAAGGTCGTTCTTGAACCGCGGTCCCAGCTCTACCTTGATGTCGTATTCGTCCTCGCCGTCCCGCAGGCTGCTCGCCTTGGTGCCCGCCACCGCCGTGCGGATGGTGCTCGCCACCGCCCCGGTGCTCGCCCCGACGCGCTTGGCGGCCCCTCGATCGATACGCATCCGCATCTCCGGGCGGCCCACCCGGTAGTCGTCATTCAGATCGGTAGCCCCAGCGATGGCGCTCAGATCGCGCCGCACCTGGGCGGCGATCTTGCCCGCCTCGTCGAAGTCATCACCTGATACCTCGACGGCGATGGGCTTGCCGACCGGCGGACCCATCCGCTGCTTCTCGACCGTAACGGTCGCCCCGGCAATGTTGCAGGCCGCCGCCCGAATGCTGGCGATGGTCTTGCGGGTGTTCTCGATCCGGACCTTGTCTCCCGACTTCACCTTGGTTGGGTGCTTCAATAAGTCGACGGTGATCCGCGCCTGATTGGCCGCCGCTTGGGAGCCGAACAGAGCGTTGCCCCCGCCCGCCACGCCGGTCTCGATGACGTAGACGTCGACGTTTTCTTCGGCATCGAGGATGGCCTCGACCTCTCGCACAACCCGATCGGTCTCCTCCAGATCCGTACCATCAGGGGCGCGAATGGCGATCGACGCCTGGTCGGGCTCGGTGTCCGGGAAAAACTCGGTGCCGTGATTGAGCACCCCGTAGGCCATGATGGTGCCCACCAGCGAGCTGGTGACGAGCAGGGCCGTGATGTAGCGGTGACGGATCGACCAGGACAGCACGGCCCGGTAGCGCCCCATGAGCCCGCCCGTGCCTCGCTGGGCCTTGTCCCTGACGGTCTTGGAGCGCTTCATCACCTTGGAGGTGAGCACCGGCAGAATGCACACGGCCACGAAGAGCGAGCTGACCAAGACGATGATCACCGTCTTGGGCAGGTAGCCCATGAACTGGCCCATGATGCCGGACCAGAACACCAGGGGCAGGAAGGCCGCGACGGTGGTGGCGGTAGAGGCGGCCACCGCGCCGGCCACTTCTTTGCTGCCCTCGATGGATGCAGTGACCAGATCCTCACCTTCCTCCACGTGCCGATAGATGTTCTCGACCAGCACGATGGCATTGTCGACCAACATGCCGAGCGCCAAGATCAGCGAGAACAGCACGATCATGTTGAGCGTCATGCCGAACGCCCAGATCAGGATGTAGCCGAGCAACATGGACAGGGGGATCGAGACCGCCACGAAGAGGCTGTTGCGCGCCCCCATGAAGAACAGAATCACCGCGATGACGAGGATCAGCGCCGTCGCGATGTTGTTCTCCAGCTCGGTGACGATGTCCCGGATGAAGCGGGACTGGTCCCCCAAGACTTGGTAGGTGACGCCCTCAGGCCAGGTCTTCTGGTGTTCGGCGGCGATCTCTTTGATCCGGTCGGCGACCACCAGGATGTTCTCGCCGGTACGTTTGCTCACCGACACCGAGACGGCCGGTTGACCGTTCATTCGAGAGTAGGTGCTCCGATCGGCAAAGCCGTCGATGACTTCCCCTATGTCGCGGATGAACACCGGACGATCGCCAACCCGTTTGACGGCGACGTTTTCGATTTCGCCGGCCGAGGTAAACTCCCCAGGCACCCGCAAGAGGTAGTTGGCTGAACCGGCGCTCACGTCACCGCCAGGGATGTTGACGTTTTCGGCCGAGATCGCCCCGATCACGTCGTTCATCGACAGCGAGTAGTGCTGCAGCCGGTGAGGATTGATCTGGACACGGATCTCCCGGGTGCGCCCGCCGGTCAGCTTGGCCTCCAGCACCCCTTTGACGGCCCCAAAGTCGTCCTCCAGCCGCTCGCCGATCTTCTTGAGCTGCTCCTCGTCGGCCGGGCCGGCGATGGTGACGATCATGATGGGAAGCTCGCTGAAGTTGAGCTCCCGCACATCAGGCTCTTCGGCGTCCTTGGGCAGGTCGGATTTGCCCCGGTTGACCCGATCACGAACCCGCTGCATAGCGTCGGAGAGCACCACCTCGGGCTCGAACTCGAGAAAGATCATCGAGGCACCTTCCGCCGAGGTGCTCGTCATCTTCTTGAGGTCTTTGACGCCGCTCAGCTCGGTCTCCAAGGGCATGGTGACCAGCGACTCGATGTCTTTGGGCGCCACCCCGATGTAGGGCGTGACGACCATGATGTAAGGGACGTCCACCTCCGGAGCCGCCTCGCGGGGCAGCTCGACGTAGGTGAAGGCACCAAAGACGATGATGCAGAGCACCACCAACATGACGGTGGCACGATGCTGTACGAGAAAGGCGAACATGGCGTCCGAAGCGAGCCCGGGGCTCAGTCCTTAGCCTGCCGGGCTGCGATGTCGGCAGATGAGCCCTGACGAGCCGCAGATGCGGCAGGTTTGGAGGCCTTGGGAGGCCCGGCCGGCTTGCCACCCACCGACGGGTAGACGATCCGCCCGTCGGTGCAGCAGGCGCCACGGCGGGCGATGATCAGCTTGTCCCCTTCGGCCAGCTCACGATGCCCGGTGGTGATCAGCTCGTCGCCAGTGTTCAGGCCAGCGAGGATCACCACCTTGTTGCGCACGATGGGGCCCACCTTCACCGGGCTCCACTTGGCCACGTCAGCCTTGTTGATGAACACGCCCAGCTCGTCGGGACGGGTCACCAGCCAGTCCTGGGCGATGACGATCTGCTTGGCCGCCACGTCGGCCTGCAGCTGGACTGAGGCGATCATGCCAGGCAGCAGCTGCCGGTCCTGGTTGTCCACTTCGATCTCGGCGATGAAGGCGCGGGTGCGCAGATCGGCCGCCGGTTGGATGTGGCTGACCGTCCCTTCGACGATGGCGCCCCGCGCGTCGGTGGTGATGGAGGCCTTCATGCCCTCCTTGATGCTCAGCACGTCGCGGTCCGAGAGCGACACGGTGACCTTGATTGGCTCGAGCTGCACGAGCCGGATGAGGGGCACGCCCGGCGGAGCCACCTCGCCGACCTCAGTATTGACGTCCGCCACGACGCCACGGAAAGGTGCGCTGATGATGGTGCGGCTCGCCGCCACGCTGGCGGTCCGATAGGCCGCCTTGGCGGCATCGTATTGTGACTGGGCGGCGTCGAGCTGGGCTCCCGGCAGCGTGTCCTTCAGCTTCTGGGCTCGCTTGAGCTCCCGCTTGGCGGTGTCGAGCGCGACCTTGGCCTGGCTGCGGCGGGCCACGTGAGTCGCCGTATCGATCTGGGCCAGAATCTGCCCCTTGTGAACCTTGTCGCCGCCCTTGACGTTGACCCGCTCGACGAAGCCACCCATCGGTGCAGCCAGCTTGGCGTCCCGCGAGGCCTCGACCTCACCGGGCAGCACCAGCACCAGATCCGCCGCCGATGGGTTGATCACCGCCACCTCGACGCGAGTAGCCCGGCCGGATTGCGGCTTGGCGGTCGAGCCCGCGGCCTGGGTGGACGAGTCGGGCTCGGCGTCCGCTGACTTGCAAGCCATCGGAGCAAGCGCGATTAGGCTCGTCAGCGCTAGGCCGGTCATCACTGAAACGGTGACAGTGCACTGTCCCCCCGACCTCGCTGGCGCTCCACTATGCTGGGACCGGTCGTTCATGGTGCCATGCCTCCAAAGAGCAGCGAAAGAACGCGCTCGGGGTAGTCAATTGGGATCTCCTCTTCATCGAGAACCCACCGCATGCAGCGCTGGTCGACGCAGCCGATGAGCGCCACGGCGGCGTCTTCGAGGTTCAGATCCTGGCGGATCTCACCGCTGCGCACGCCCTCTTCGAGCAGCCGCATGATGATGTCAACGAACATCTGGCGGGCGGACCGAAAGTCGAATGCGGGCTGGGCCCGCTCTGGGTGCAGGTCCGATCGCTGCAACAAGTTGAGCGCCGTACGGTTCAGGCGAATGTGGTCCAGATAGCGGTGCATGCCGAGACGCATCCGCTCGCGAATACTGCCTGAGGCCACCAACTGCTCTTCCAGGATGGTGGTGATGCGCTCCGTCTCGTCGTGGATCAGCAAGAGGAACAAGGCCGCTTTGCTGTCGAAGTAGTAGTAAAGCGCCGGCTTGGTACAGCTGGCGGCCTCGGCGACCTCACGCATCGAGGTGCCGGCATAGCCCCGCTTGGCAAACAGCTCGGTGGCCGCTTGCATGATGCGAGCGCGCAAATCCCGACCACGGCTCTCCGAGGTGGGCCCGCCTGCAAGGGAGGCACTGCCAGTTGACAAGGGTGATTCAGACACTTACTTACCGGTCGGTAAGCTAGCGTCGTATCCCGTCACGTCAAGTCTTACGAGTCGAAAAAGTCGGCCTGTGCTAAGGAGCTGCGTCATGACTCAACGGCAACTGGGGAATACTCGCAATATCGCGTTCTTCTTGCTGTTTTTCGCATCCATGGGTGCCAGCTCGGTGCTTGTGGTCCCGCCGGCGGCAGCCCAAGGGCGGGACCAACCCAAGCCCGGAGCCGAGCCGGCCAAGCCTGCGGGACCCGAGGATCCCGACATGCCACCGGACCAGGAGGCGACCGATCCGGTCGCCAAGGCCATCCTGGATGACGAGCGCCCCGATGTACTGGCCGAGGCGCTGGCGCCGGTACCAGGCGGCCTGCAACCAGCACAGGTCGCGCGCCTGGCTGCCGGCTCGAGCCGGTCGGTGGCGGTCACCCGGGCCGAGGCGCGGGCCGCCGCGGCCAAGGTCGATCGTGCCATCGCAGCCTACTTTCCAATCCTGACCCTGGCGGCGACCTACACCCGCACCTCCAAGCACCCGATGGACTTCGGGCTCGACGCCCTGATGCCTCCTGGAGCCGAGTCGACGGCCTTCGAGGCGATCCCCAACAACTACGCGCTCACCGCATCGCTCGCCGTACCGATATCGGACTACTTGCTGCGCCTGAGCCAAGCCTACGCGACCGTGTCGCTCGAAGAGGACGCCAAGAAGCTAGAGATTCGTGCCGGCGAACAACAGGCCGCCATGGAAGCCCAGGTCGCCTACTTCACCTGGATCCGGGTGCAAGGCGGCATCGCCATCGCCGAGCTGTCGGTCGAGACGACCAAGCGCCACCTCGGCGACGTCAAGGCGCTGATGGGGGGCGCCTTGGCCACCCGTGCGGATGTCTTGCAGGTCGAAGCTGAGCTTGCCCGCCGGGAGCACTCGGTGCGGGCTGCCCAGGCAGGTCAGAAGGTGGTCGCCGAGCAGCTGCGTACGCTGATGCATGTCGAGCCCGACGCCCCGCTGGCCATCGGCATCGACGTGATTGAAGAGCAACCGCAGGGCGACAATCGCAAGCTGGCCGAGTTGGTGCAGGTTGCCCTCGCCAACCGACCGGAGCTCAAGGCCCTCGACAAGACCCGCAAGTCGCTCGAGGAGGCCACCGCGGTGGTGCGGGCGGGCTATTACCCCCGGCTCGATGCCTTCGCCAACACCATGTATGCCAATCCCAACCCCCGAGTTTTCCCTTCAGCAGAGAAATGGGACCTCAGCTGGGACGTGGGGCTGCGGCTCAGCTGGAGGGTCAACGATACCTTCACCACCTTGGGCCACGTCAGGGAAATGGAAGCCAACACGGTGAAGATCAAGCAGTCCCGCAAGGCGCTGGAGGACGGCATCCGGCTGATGACCACCAAGGCCTACTACGACATCGAGACCGCCCTGTCGGCCATCGAAGCCGCCAACAAGAGCGAGGAGGCTTCCGAGACAGCGCTCGACGACCGCCGCAAGCTCTTCCGCGGTGGCCGTGCGACCTCGACCGAAATGGTCGACGCCGAGACGCTGCTCACCGCCACGCGATGGAGCCGCCTAGACGCCCACATCAATCTGCTGGTGGCCCGAGCCCAGCTCGACCTGGCACTGGGCCGGCCGCTCAAGTAGCGACAGGTGTAGACGGCCTCAACCCGTCCCCCACCGCGCCTAGTTGACCGCCCGGTCGAGCGGCACGTCGATCTCCGTCGGCAGGCTGGCCGGCGGGATCGCGATCTCCTGGTCGAGGTAGGCCCCATGGGTATCGCCATCGTCGTCCCGCACCGCCAGCGTCGAGGTGCGATCCGACGCCAGCTGCTCGAGGTACACGTCGTCGACCACGGTGTAGCTGCCGTCCGAAGCGGTCCGTGCGCAAGTCCGAACGGTGTCGCCATCATGGGGGATCTCGAGGCAGACCTCGATCCCTTCGATCCCCGCTTGATCCGTTTGATCGGTGACCCGACCGGTCACCAGGTTGAGCGTCTCCCCCCCGTAGGGGCCGCTGGAACAGGCCACCAGGAGCATGCACGAGCCCATCGTCAGACTCGCCCGTTGCGCCTCGTTCAACCACCGTGACAGCATCGTTCACCCATTCGGTCCCGATGTCGGGCCCCAACGAATGTACAAGCACCCAGCCCGTCAGGTCACGGAGCATTCGTGGGGCCGCGAGGAACCGATGGTCCCGGCACCTTGGGCGAAGCCTTTGCGGATACCCGGTTATGCGGGTATACGGTTGTTTGCACCGGTCCGAGAGGTCATCATGAAGAGCCTGTCCGCCACCTTCAAAGCCTTGGCCGACGAAACGCGGCTAGCCATGCTGGCCTTGCTGTTTCGGCACCAAGAGCTATGCGTCTGCGATTTTGTCGCCGTGCTTTCGGTCAGTCAGTCCAAGGCGTCGCGCCACCTCCGCTACCTACTCAATGCCGGTCTGCTCGAGGATCGACGGGCTGGAGCTTGGGTCCATTATCGAATCACCGAGCACCCCGAACCTGGGGCCCGAGACGTCTTGTGCGCCGTCGAGCAAGTGCTCGCTCGCCAGGACCATGAAGCGCTCGAGCAGCGCTTCGCCCAGTGGTGCCAGGAGAAACAACGGAGCGGGTCCAGCTGCGATTCGTCACCGCTGCACGGGCCAGCCAAAGCCACTCAGCGTGGCGCCAAACGAAGCGCCCGTCAGGCAGCGGTGACCACGAAATGAGTGCCACAGAACGTTCTGCGCAACCGGGGGTGACCGGCAGCCTCTCATTTCTCGACCGCTACCTGACCCTCTGGATCTTCATCGCCATGGCCATCGGCGTGGGCGGTGGCACCCTCTACCCAGGCATCGTGCCGTTGCTCGAACGCATGAGTGTCGGCACGACATCCATCCCCATCGCCGCCGGGCTCATCTTGATGATGTACCCGCCGCTGGCCAAGGTCCGCTACGAAGATCTGGGCCACGTCTTCCGCAACTGGCGGGTGCTCGCGCTGTCGCTGGTGCAGAACTGGATTATCGGCCCCCTCTTGATGTTCGGGCTGGCGATCCTGCTGCTGCCCGACATGCCTGAATATATGGTGGGGCTGATCCTGATCGGCTTGGCCCGCTGCATCGCCATGGTGATCGTCTGGAACGACCTAGCCCAAGGCGACCCCGAATACTGCGCTGGCCTGGTGGCCTTCAACTCCATTTTCCAGGTCTTGTTCTATTCGGTCTATGCCTATGTCTTCATCACCGTCGTGCCCACCTGGTTCGGCCTGCAAGGCGTGGCCGTGGACATCACCATCGGCGAGATAGCCAAGAGCGTATTCATCTACCTGGGCGTTCCATTCCTCGCCGGCATCATCACCCGCACGACGCTGATTCGAATCAAGGACAAGACCTGGTACCACGAGCGCTTCGTCCCGAAGATCAGCCCGCTGACCCTGGTGGCCCTCTTGTTCACCATCGTCGTGATGTTCTCGCTCAAAGGCGAGACCATCGTGCAACTGCCCCTGGACGTAGTGCGCATCGCCATTCCGCTGCTCATCTATTTCGTGATCATGTTCCTGGTCTCGTTTTGGCTGAGCAAGAAGGCAGGCGCAGACTATCCCAAATCGGCATCCCTTTCGTTCACCGCGGCGTCGAATAACTTCGAGCTCGCCATTGCGGTGGCGGTGGGCACCTTTGGCATCCACCACGGTGCCGCCTTTGCCGCTGTCATTGGTCCTTTGGTCGAAGTGCCGACCCTAATCGCCTTGGTCCACGTGGCATTCTGGCTGCGGCGACGGTGGTTCAAGGAAGAGCCAAATCCCGAGGCGGCAACGTGACGGAGCTGCACGAACGGCCAGGCGACCAAGGGGGCTGGAGAGTAGAGAGAAGCAAGATGAAAATAGCGGTATTGGGAACAGGCTGCACCAAGTGCAACAAGCTCTTTGCGCTGACCGAGCAAGCGCTGGCTGACGCAGGCTTGGCCGCCGAGTTGGAGAAGATCGAGAGCATTGATCAAATCGTCAGCTATGGCGTGCTGATGACGCCTGCGCTGGTCATCGACGGCGAAGTCAAGTGCGCCGGCAAGCTCCCTTCGGCAATCCGAATCGCCGAATGGCTGCGCGCCGCCAGCCAATAGGACACGCCGGTGTTCGAAGAATTCATCGCCACCGCAGAGCAAGCGATCCACCAGAGCCCCTGGCTGGCCCTGGTGGTCGTCTTCGTGGGTGGCTTGCTCACCGCGTCCAGCCCCTGTGTGCTCGCGATGATTCCGCTGATGATGAGCTTCGTCGCCGGCGACCAGCGACAAGGCGGGGGGCCGTGGCGGGCCTTCGGTCATTCGCTCGTGTTCATCCTCGGTCTGTCCATCACCTTCACCACCCTGGGCATGATCGCCGCGCTGGCAGGCACCCTGTACGGCGATGTATCGGACCTCTGGAACTGGGTCGTGGCGGCAGTGTGCCTGGTCATGGGGTTGCACCTGATGGGCGTCTACGAGCTGAACATCCCGACGCCCTTCGAGCTCAAGCCGCGCGTCCGCGGCGTAGTCGGTGCGCTCATCCTGGGCCTGTTATTCGGCGTAGTATCCGCGCCTTGTGCGGCCCCCATCCTAGTGGTGCTGCTCACCTATCTGGCCGGCTCGGGCTCGTCGGTAGCCTATGGGGGGCTCTTGCTATTGGTCTATGCGCTCGGTCACAGCGTGCTCATTTTACTGGCCGGCACATCGATGGGGGTGGCTCGCAAGCTGATCGAGTCGCGCAAGGCCACCAAGGCGTTCAACGTGCTGCGCCGTGTAGCTGGCGGAGCAATCGTCGTCATAGGGGGCTACTTTGCGTATCGAGGGCTGGTCTAGCCGGCCCAGAAGTGAGAGGAGATTGTCCATGCGATGGCCCATGGGATTGACTGGGAGCTCGATGATGATCGCTGCCGCCTTGGTGGCGGGATGCAATTCGCCTGGACAGGCCGCGCCGGCACCTGAGGGTAGCGCCACCGCTGCGTCCTCAGCCCAGGCAGCGGGTGTGGTGGCGCGCATCGTCTTCGTGGGCCAGCACGAGGCCTGTGATTGCACCAAGAATCGAATCGCCACCACCTGGAAGGCGCTCGAGACAGCGTTGGCGGACCGCAAAGACCTGCCCGTCGAACGCCTCGAGTTGGATGTGGACGCAGCCAAGGTCGATCCATACGAGCAGCTGCAGGCGTTGATGACAGCGCCGGGGCTGTACCTGCTCGACAGCCAAGGCAAGCTCGTGAAGATGCTTCAGGGCGAGCTCACGGTGGCTCAGATCAGCAAGGCGCTTGGAGAGGGGCGAAGCAAGCCCTGAGTGGGCTGCGAGTCAGTCACTCGTTTCGCCTGTCAAGATCTCCCAAGCCGCATCCGCGATAGGTCGCGCCTCCGCCGCACGCCCATTGGTCAAGGCCACCACGGTGACGTCCGCTTGCGGCAAATGAAACGCATCGGCGCGGTAAATGATGGCATCGCCACCATGCCCCAGCTTGGTGGCGAACCCATAGTCGCTGGTGCGCAACCGCAGCCCGAGGCCGTAGCCGATCAGCTTGCCGCCAGGCAGCTCGGTGGGCGTCTGCATTTCCGCTTGGGAGGCGGGGGTGAGCACGGCGCCGAAGAGCAGCTCGTCGAGCCAGATCACCAGATCGGGACCACTAGCCACCATCGCCCCGCACCCGAAACCCGCGGTGGGGCTGAACAACAGGGTCCAATCGTCGGACAAGAAGTAGCCATGAGCAACGGTGGCCTCGCCGCCTGGTGGGTCCTCGGTGGTGGGAATGAAGGTCTCGGTCAGACCGAGCGGATCAAGCAAGCGAAAGCGGACCTCGCTCTCCCAGCCGTTGCCGCTGGCGGCTTCGGTCACCAAGGCGAGCAGAATGAAATTGGTGTTCGAATAGCTGTAGCCAGCGCCTGGCGCGAAGAGCGGATCCTCGGCAGCCGCCAGGGCAACCAGCTCCTCAGGCGCCCAGTCCCGGGACACGTCACCGACCACGTCGTCATGATAGGCCACGTCGAAAATCCCCGTCTGGTGACGCAGCAAATGCTCGAGCGTAATCTCGTCGCCCCGAGGAAAGCCCGGAACCCAGGCCTCCAGGGTATCGGCCAGCGACAGCGCCCCCTCGTCCCGCAGCTGAAGCACCACCGCGGCAGTGAAGGTCTTGGTGACCGAGCCGATGCCGAACAAGTGCTCGCCAGTCATCGCCACGCCCCCGGCAACATCCGCCACGCCAGTGGCCCCCACCCACAGGCCCTCACCAGGGATCGTCACCGCCAGCGTTGCGCCTGGAGCCACCAGGTCAGCGCCCTTCTCGTCGAGCATGGCCTGGAGCTCTGCACCGATGGTCGGCGGCAGCTGATCGGTTGAGGTGCCGTCCTCGCCGCCACAGGCAGGCAACCCAAACAGCAGAGTGAAGACGAGCAGTGGGCCGAAGGGACGCACGGCTCCATGGTAGCATTGAGCACCGGTGGCATTGGCACCAGGCCTCGGCGCAACGCGTCTCGCCCCTGAGGTCGGCCTCGCAACTACGCCAAACGCGAAGAAACTGCCGTGACCTCGGCGAGGTCGGCGCCCGAACTTCGCATTTTCCGAAGAAACGGCCCCGACCTCTTTGGGGAGCGCCCGCCCAGGGATCTCTGCCGCCTCAGAGCGTCGCTTCGAGCACCGTGCGGTCCCCGGCCTTGATGACCTCGGCCTCGGCAGCGCAGACCGCCAGGACGCGGTGGGCGAAGAACTTCGCTACCTTGACCTTGCCGTCATAGAAGCGGGCATCGACGTTGTCCTCGCAAAGCTTGGCGAGGGCCGCGGGATCGCCCGAGTCGACGCTTGCCGTCTTGCAGATCTCGAGCAGCTTCGGGTGGGCGATGGTGGCCTGCTCGAGCAGCAGCCAACCCACCGTGACCTCGCCCATCAGCTCGAGGAAGGGCGTGGCGTTGGACAGCGGGATCATGTGGTCCTTGGAGCCCACCTCCATGAAGTACATCGCGACGCCGAGCAGTGCGTCGCGAGCCGTGGCAAGCATCACGAGCTCCTGCTTCAGCACCGGGTTGTCGGCATTCTTGGCGCTCAGCTCGGCGATCATGCCGATATAGGCCTGGAAGGCCGCCGGGTTGCGGGTCATCTTGCGCCCCACCAGATCGAGGCCTTGGATGCCATTGGTGCCCTCGTAGATGGAGGCGATCTTGTTGTCCCGCAAGTACTGCTCGACCGGGTACTCCTTGATGTAGCCGTAACCGCCCATGGTCTGCAGAGACAGCTCGGTCGACTTGAAACCCATGTCGGAGGCGTAGGCCTTACAGATCGGAGTAAGTAGATCGACATATCCCTGATATCTCTCCCGTTCGGCCGGGTCTTCACTCTGTTCCGCGAGATCGTAAAACGTTGCCGTTCGAATGAGAAGTGCTCGTGTTCCTTCACAGATTGCCTTCTGTTCCATGAGCATGTGACGAACATC
>JAUVCD010000360.1 GCA_030590865.1 Myxococcales bacterium
ACGAACGCCCATGGAAAATGGCGTGAATCGCACGGCTATTTGACCCATAAAACGAATTGCTCTGCGACATTCAGAACTTGCACGAGGTTGGCAATGACGTACCCCTCGGCGGGTCGTCAAACTTTCCCAGGATGTGTTGGATTGTTTATTGATATCAATTGGTTAAGAATTTTTGGGAGTTCGTGATAGACACCTCGCGCGACTCGGTGTTAGGTGGCGAGTCTTCGTGTTCCAAGCAGGTTCTTCTGGTGCCTCGTATGGTGCCAGATCGTGTCGCTAAGCGGTGTGCTAGCCGCGGGACGAGAGGGGCCTAGGGGCGGAGCGTGAAGTGGCAGGATGGGTTGTGGGTGTCGACGTCGTTTTTGTGGGGAACCTGTGGATATCGCTGGCTCGTCAAATGAGTCGCCGATGCAGCCCCTGAAGCTCTATTTTGGTGGTTGGCGTGGTCCAACTCCGTGTCCTTGTGGATAACCTGTGGATGAATTCGGAAAGACGCGCAGCGGCGGTCGGGGCAGTGCGAGGCTTGTGGGTACGCTCCAAATCCATAAAACGCTGGCGCGAAGTGGGGCTGTTTCGGCTGGTGCTGTCTTGGCTGGGCGTAACCTGCGGAGGCGGCCATGACGAAGGCTGAGGCGCGAGCCCTTTTCGACGACGCAGCGGCCAAGACCCGTGAGCGCTCGCCGGCCACCTTCGATCAGTGGTTCGGCGGGATCCAATACGACGACCTCACTGAGGAAGTGCTGACCCTTCGGGCTCAGAACGAGTTTGTCATGGAGTGGGTGAAGACGAACTTCTTGCCCGAGCTCGTCGAGCAGATCCGCCAAGCGTCTGGCACGTCGGTGCAGGTGAATTGGATTCTCGATGCCAAGCTGAACGAGCCGGTTTCGAACACGCCGGTGTTCGCACCGGTGCGACCGCGCGCCCTGTCGGTCAACAGGCGTGGCAACGAAGAGGAGGGGGCAGTGGAGAGTAGCCGGCGGATGGCACCGCCTGATGACATCAACCCACGGAACACGTTTTTCAACTTCGTGGTCGGCCCATCCAATCAGCTGGCCCACGCTGCCGCGGTCGCCGCGGCGGGCGGTGGTGGACGGCGTTACAATCCACTGTTTCTGTGTGGCGGCACCGGCCTGGGAAAGACCCACTTGGTGCATGCGATTGCGCACCGTGTCTACGAGGAGCGGCCGACGGCGAGGATTCGCTACGTGTCGGCGGAGCGCTTCACCAATGAGTTCATCACGGCGCTGCAACATCAGCGGATGGATGATTTTCGCGCCCGGTACCGCGAGGCCTGTGACCTGCTGCTGGTGGACGACATTCAATTCTTGGCGGGCCGTGTCCAGACCCAAGAGGAGTTCTTCCACACGTTCAATGCCTTGCATAACGCTGACCGGCAGATCGTGGTCACCAGCGACAAGTACCCCCAAGCGTTGGAGCGTATGGAAGAGCGTCTGGTGTCCCGGTTCGCCTCAGGTCTAGTGGCCGACATCCAGTCACCCGAATTGGAGACGCGGGTAGCGATCGTGCGCAACAAGGCTGCGCTAGAAGGGATCGAGCTGTCTGATCCGGTGGCGGTCTACCTAGCCCAAGCCGTACGGTCCAACGTGCGCGAGCTGGAAGGGACCCTGATTCGACTGGCGGCTAAGTCGTCGCTCACCGGGCAGAAGGTGGACATGGATTTCGTGCGCATCGAGCTGTCGACGGCGTTGACCGTGCGCACCCAAACGCTGAATGTCGAGGACATTCAGCGAGCCGTTTGCCAACATTTTCGGTTGCGGACCTCGGATCTGACGTCAAAGGATCGCCACAAGACCGTGGCTTTCGCGCGCCACGTGGCGATGTATTTGTGCAAGCAGCGTCTCAAGTGCAGCTTCCCCGAGTTGGGGCGCGCCTTTGGCGGTCGTGATCACACCACGGTGATGAGTGCCGTTCGAAAGATCGACGGTAAGCGCGAGGATGATCCCAACGTTCGCGCCCATCTCGAGGCCATCGAACGCAAGCTGATCGCCGAGTAACTCGTCGGCGCTGCGAGTCGTCAGGTCTTAGCAGAAGCAGTTGGTTCCGCGAGCGACAAGGCTCAGCCTTCGACCTCAGCGAGCAGTTGGCGAGCATCGGCTTCAGTGATCTTGTGGCCCTCTTCATGGGCGACTTCGATCACCTCGAGCAGCTGGTCTCGCGCCCGTTGATGGTCCCCCTGAGCTGCCGCCAACCGCGCTAGCAGGAACCGTCCTTCGAGCTGGTCCCAGTGGTACCCGTGGCCATCGGCGTAGCGGATGAGCCCACTGAGCCGCTCCTCGGCACCTTCGGCGGTGCGTAAGCCGTCCAGGAGGCACAGATGCATCTGGTTGAGGTTGCTCAGTCGGTCGTGCTCCAAGAGCCGGGTCAGCTCGAGTGACTCGACGAAGGCGGCATAGGCCCGCGGGTGGTCGCCCAACCGGTCGCAGCTATCGCCCAGATTGTGTAGCGCTGCGGCGGTGTCGAAACGAAGCCCGGCGGCGCGCGCCAGTTTGGCCAGCTCGCTGGCCTCACGGGCCGCTGAGTCCCAGTCCCGCAGATAGAAGAACGTCAGCGCCCGATGTTTCTGGCGGACCACTTGCTCGACCAGATCTTTGGGTTTGGACTGCCGGTCGAGTCGATCGAGCAGGTCGAGCGCCGCTTGCCCCTGACCGTCCATGGTGCGGGCTAGGGCTAGCATCAAGGTGGCTTGGGTGTCGTCCACTGGGCCCATCGCTTCGAGCCGGTCACCAGCCTTGACGGCCCTCACGAACAACCCTTGCCGACTGGCGAGTTGCGTTTCTGCGGAGAGGCTGGCTCGTTTGAGGTCATCGTCGGCGAGCTTGTCTGGATCGGCGTGGTCCAGCGCTTGGAACGCGTCGTCGAACAGGTTGACCGAGCCCAAGGCCCTCGCCACGTGGATGTGAGCCATGACTCGATCCCGCTCGTCGCCTCGCCTGGTGATCTCAGCCAAGACGTCGCTGAGCGCTTCTTTCAGCCCGGTCGCGTGCCGCACCTGGCTCACGCTCGACGAGATCTTCTCGAGCCAGCCCACCAACTCCCCCACGTTGCGCTGCGACACGTCCGCCGGCTCGAGCCCCTGGAGCATGACCCGCAAAGCCCCTTCGAGTTGGCCCACTGCGAGTTTCTCGTCGGCGCTCTTCCAGAAGTGGTCGACGGCGCGCTGGCGTTCGCCGGCGGCGCTCAGGTGTATCGCGATGCGCTCGTCTTGCTCCCCAGCGCCTGGCAGCTCAGCCTGAGTGTAGGTTGTAGCGGCGCGCGCGTGCAGCTCCTTGCGCGCGTTTGCCGGCATCGTGTCGAGCACGATCTCTTCGAACAGGGGCGAGGCGAAGCGGACTTGGGTTGGCCCGATGCGACGGACCAGCGCCTTGCTCTCCAGGTTGGACAGGTGGCGGTCGAGGCTTGGTAGGGTTTGATCGAGCACCGTCGACAGCACGCCGGTGAAGGCCGGCTCGCCCAGGACGGCCAAGCCCTGCAAGACTTTGCTCTCCCGCTGCTGCAAATGGCTGATCCGATCGGCGATCAGCGTGCGTAGCGTACGAGGCGCTGAGGCGTAGGACTCTGCCGTGAGGGTGACCGCACCGTTGAGCACCTGCACGACGCCGGTGTCGCATAGCTCCCGTATCAGCTCATCGATGAACAGGGGGTGGCCGCCGGCACAATCGTGCACGTAGTCGAGCAGCTCTTTGGGCAGCGAGCGGGCGCTGAGCTGCGTCTCGATGAGCTTGGCTGCCTCCCGCTTGGTCAGCGCGTCGAGGGTCACCACATGGGTGTTCTTTCGCTTCATCAGCGCAGGTGGGAGCTCCCCCCGTTGCGCCAAGATGAACACGCAGCGGATCTTCCGTCCCGGGCGGGCTATGCGAAGCAGAGTCTCGAGCGTCTCGCGGTCGATGGCCTGGGCATCATCCCAAGCCAGGCAATGCAGCCGGTCTCGGCAGAGACTGGCCACCATTCGCGCGAAGCTGGTGCGCAAGACCGCCCGTGACTCGCTTTCCTGAGTGGCCAGCGGAGCGCCGAGCAAGGCGAGCACTGCGCCGGCCTGCTCGTCTCTCAGACCGAGCGCTCGCAGCCGGGGGCGCACCTCCAGGATGCATTGGGCATCGTCATCCTCTTGGGTGCCGCACAGGACGTGCAACATGGCTTTGAGCCCACTCCATGGGACGCTCGCGCCATTGAGGGGACAGGTGGCGTTGTAGAAAGCGACGTTGAATTTTCCCCGGTCGAGTCGGCGCCTCGCTTCGACGAGCAGGCGACTTTTGCCGAGCCCCGTTTCGCCTCGTACTACTGCGATCTGGGGCTGTCTGTGGGTGGCCAATGCCAGGATGGATCCGAGCTGCTTGAGCGCCGCTCGTCGCCCCACGAAGCGGCCGCGCGCCCCTCCAGTGGCCAGGGCGCGTCGTACCACGAGCCCGCCATCAGCCACCGCCCGGATGGACTCGGGTAGCGGCTCAGTCACGAAGCTGCGGCGCACCAGGCGCGCCGACACCTGGGATAGCGCTACCTGTGCGTCGGTGGCTTGCGCGAGCGTCTGTGCCCTGGCAAGCAAAGCGCCCCGTCGTTCGTCGCGGTAGGGAATGCCACCGTCGTCGACACTGATGGGGCCACTGTGGATACCCGCCGATGTGGTGGTGTCGAAGCGCCGCTCGCGCACCAATACCAAGCCGGCGCGCACGGCGGCTTCAGCGTCTCGCCCGTCGGTTTCGCCGAGACCGAAGATCGCGATCACCTGGGCCGGCGTGAGCGCCTCAATCCAGGCGCCGTGGCGGTCCAGGATGTCCCGAATGCGCTCGAGCAGCGGTTCGGATGCTTCCCCAGCCTCGGCGCCTCCGAACGACAGGACCAGCAGCGTCACCTCGCGCCGTTCACCGGCCAGCGGTGCGTTGGCCCGTGGTGGCGGGGGCGTCGACGCATGGGGGATCTCGACCGGTGTCTTGTCGACTGCAGGTGACGGGGCGTCAAACATGCCTGCCGACGGGATGTCCGGTTGAGCGGCACGGCGGTGCAGCGGGGCGAGCAGCGCTGCGAGATCGGCGGCTCCGAATTGTTCCCCCGACGTATAGCCATAGGCCACGAGTTGCTCGTTCAGCTTGGCCGCGTTGGAGCAGCGCTTGTCCGGGGCACTCTCGAGCAGCCGGGTCACGATGTCGACGAGCGCATCAGGGGTCTCGGGCCGGGCGAGGTGGATAGGGGGATATTCGCCAGCCTCGACGCGGCGAATCGTCTCGGCCGCTGTCGGAGCCGCGAAGGGATTGGCCCCGGTGATCATCTGGTAGAGCGTGGTCCCCAGGGAGAACAGGTCGCTACGCCCATCGGTGCGCTCCGACCGAGCCTGCTCGGGACTCATGAAGGCGAGCTTGCCTGTGGCGCGGATTGCCTCGAGCTCGCTCGACCGCTCATCGTGGGTGATGGTCTCGGCCGCCCTCGCGATCCCGAAGTCGGTGACCTTCACGTCGCCGTCCCAGGACAGCAGGATGTTCTGCGGCGAGATGTCGCGGTGGACGATGCCCAAAGGTCGGGTGGGGTCAGCCTGCCGCCGGTGGGCGTGGTCGAGTGCTTTGGCGACCTCGGCGGTGATGTAGAGGGCCATGCCCAGGGGCAGCTGCTGCTGGTCCCGTCGGTACCGGCCTAGCAGACTCGCGAGGTCGACGCCTGGCACGTACTCCATCGCGATGAAGTAGCTCGGTGGTCGATCGGCGCCGGCCTCGATGCGGCCCAGGTCGAAGGTCTGCACGATGTTGGCGTGGGACAGCTTCACCGCGAGCTTCGCTTCTTGCACGAACATCTCGACGAACTCGGGGTGGGCAGCGAGCTCTGGGATGATGCGCTTGATGACCAGGACTTTCTCGAAGCCCTCGACGCCGAAGCGCTTGGCCTTGAACACTTCGGCCATACCGCCGTGCCCGATCTGCTCGAGCAGCTGATAGCGGCCGAACGTTTCCCCGGAGACGGGGGCCGGATCGCTCATCTTAGGCTAGGGCTCTTGCTCGTACATCGACTCGGCGATGCGAAAGGCCGCCCCCTCCAGTTGCGCGTAGGCCGTACGGATCGACTCGCAGTCACCTTGCTCATCTAGCAGCTGCCGAAGCCCTGTGCACTCGGTCCGTACCTCCTCCAAGAGCTCGGGACCGATCAAGTCACCATAGCCCTCGAGGGCCTGTTCGGTGGTGTAGACCAGCGTCTCGGCCTGGTTGCGTAGGTCGGCGAGATCGCCGCGCTCTTGGTCGGCATCACGAAACTTCTCTGCGTCGGTGACCAGCGAGTCGATCTCATTCTGGTTGAGACCACTGTGGGGTGTGATGCTGACCTCGGTGGTCATCCCCGTTCCTAGGTCGGTTGCTTCGACGTGCAGGATGCCGTTGGCGTCGATGTAGAACGTCACCTGGATCTTCGGCACGCCGCGGGGGGCCGGCGGTATGCCGGTGAGCTCGAATTCGGCCAGACTGCGACAGTCTGCCGCCATGGCGCGCTCGCCCTGGAGCACGTGGATGGGGACGAAGTTCTGGTTATCCACGCTGGTGGTGAAGATCTCGCTGGCTTCCGTCGGGATGGACGTGTTGCGGGGGATGAGCGCGGTCATCACGCCGCCACCGGTCTCGACGCCGATGGACAAGGGGGTCACGTCGAGGAGCAGGACGTCTTCGACTTCCCCGGTCAGGGCGGCGCCCTGGATCGTGGCACCTGCCGCTACCACCTCGTCTGGGTTGACATCCCGATTGGCGCCAGCGCCGAAAAACTCCTCGACCGCCGTCTGGACTGCCGGCATGCGGGTCATGCCGCCCACCAGGACCATCGTGTCGATATCTTCCACAGCAATGCCAGCGTCGGCTACGGCTTGGCCGCATTGATCGATGGTGCGATCGATCAGATCTCCGCAGAGCATCTCTAGCTCGTTGCGCTTGATCGTGCGCTCGAGGTGGAGCGGGTTGTTGTCCCCGCCGACGGCAACGAAAGGTAGATTGACATCCGTTTCGAGGGACGACGAC
This sequence comes from Myxococcales bacterium, assembly GCA_030590865.1. Classification (GTDB taxonomy): domain Bacteria; phylum Myxococcota_A; class Polyangia; order Polyangiales; family Polyangiaceae; genus JAPYTK01. The sequence goes on from JAUVCD010000360.1 coordinate 6,999, forward strand.
AGCTCGTGTTTGGCCTTCTCGGCAGCTTCCTTGATCCGCTGCAAGGCCATCTTGTCAGCTCGCAGGTCGACGCTGTGCTTGTGGGCGAACTCGTCGGCCAGTGACTCGACGATTCGCTGGTCGAAGTCCTCACCGCCCAAGTGAGTGTCACCCAAGGTTGCCTTGACGCTGAACACCCCACCTTCGATTCGCAGAATCGAGATGTCGAAGGTGCCGCCGCCGAGGTCGTAAACGGCGATGGTCTGTGCCGTGTCCAAGGCAATCCCATAGGCCAGGGCCGCAGCAGTCGGTTCGTTGATGATCCGCTTGACCTCTAGGCCGGCGATCCGCCCGGCGTCCTTGGTCGCCTGTCGCTGAGCATCGTCGAAATAGGCCGGCACCGTGATGACCGCTTCGGTCACCTCTTCGCCGAGGTAGCTCTCGGCGATCTCTTTCATGTGCGCCAGGATCATCGACGATAGCTCGGGGGGAGACATCTGCCGCCCTTGCACCTCCACCCAGGCATCGCCATTGTCGGCGGCAATGATTGAGTAGGGCACCAGGCCGGCCTGCTCCTGGACGCCAGCGTCGTCGAACTTGCGCCCCATCAGGCGCTTGACCGAGAAGACGGTGTCCTGTGGGTTGGTGGCCGCTTGTCGCCGGGCGATCTGTCCCACCAAGCGCTCACCACTCGGCGGGAAAGCGATCACCGACGGGGTCGTGCGGGCTCCCTCAGCATTGGGAATGATGCGGACGGCCGAAGCGGTGGTGGCTGCGCCTTCGAGCACCGCAACACAAGAGTTGGTGGTGCCTAAATCGATACCGATGACTTTGCTCATGATGACGCAAGCGCGGACCGTCGTCGTGGCCGTCGAGGGCTGGGTCGATGAGGTATTGGCGGAATCCCTCCCGTGCGCATCCTAGCGCAATCGACAAGGCGCCAAAGCCAAAACCTCATTCTTCATCGCCGCCCGATGGGTTTGGGGCGGCGTCAGCTTCGCGGCTCTCATCGTCCGATGCGGCTGTCGACTCCGATGCGGCTGTCGACCCCGATGCGGCTGGCTGGGAGATGGGCTGCTCGTCGTCCTGCTCACCCTCGGCGGGTTCCGAGTCAGGCTCGTCCGCTGCTTCCGAGTCTTCGACAGGCGGCGGCTCAGGCGGTTTGGGGCCACGAGACACCACGACTAGGGCGGGCCGCAGCAGGTCTTTCCCCATCGTGTAGCCAGGGTGGAACACGGTCATGATGGCCCCTGCCGGGTACTCGTCCGAGTAATCGTGCTGAATGCCCTCGTGAACCATGGGATCGAAGGGCTTGCCGAGCGCATCGATGCGTTTCACGTCGAGCTTGCCGATCGTGTCGATGAACATCTTCTGCACCATGCGCACACCGTCGGCGATGCTCTTTGCATCGGTGGCGTCGGTGCCATGCCCGGCTGCGCGCTCCAGATTGTCGAAAACCGGGAGTAGCTCGCGCACGGCAGACTGCATGCCCCTCTTGCGCGTCGCATTGGCATCACGGTGTGCCCGCTTGCGGAAGTTCTCGAAGTCGGCCGCAACCCGCAGCATCCGTTCCTTGGTCGCTTTGGTTTCCTTCTTTGCGGCGTCGAGCTGTTCCTCGAGAGTGGGCTCCGCAGGTTCTTCCGCAGGTTCTTCCGCTGCCGTGTTCGAGTCCCCCGCTTCGTTCTGTTCCCCGTCGCCTTCGGCGGCATCGTCACCGTCGTCGGTTGGTTCTTTGGAGGCTGCCGCATTGCTGGCAGTTTCGGCTGCTGGCTCGCCATTGGAGCTCGCCGAGTCGGGAGGCTGAGGCGGCGGGTTCTCGGCGGCGCTTTGGTCGTTGGCCGCGGTCGGGTCTTTTTGTGGGTCGCTGTCGGCCATGGTAGCAGTCTCTCCTACACGCTCGTGTCCACGACGTCGGCACAAGCCTCCGCAATATAGCCGGCCCTCCCGGCTTGGCAATCTACCGGGGTTTGCCGCAGCTGCTCCAGCGACGTAAATCGCTGCCCCATGAAAGCCAAGCCCAACGACCTGTTGGTCACCGCCCCGGTCCCGGAGGGTGCGGCAGGCGCCGAATCTCAGCTGCTGCAAACGGCCCGCCGGCGGCTGTTGGGCAACTACCGCCCCGCCCCGATCGTGCTTGCTCATGGGAGGGGTTGCGAGGTGTTCGACACCCAAGGCCGCCGTTATCTGGATTTCTGTGCGGGGGTGGCCACGGTCTGTCTCGGCCATGCCCATCCTGAGCTGGTCCGAGCCATCGCCGAGCAGGCCGCCCAGCTGATGCACGTATCGAACTATGTATATAACCTCGAGAACATCAGGCTGGCCGACGAGCTCTGTGACGCTACTGGCTTTGACCGGGCGTTCTTCTGCAACTCGGGCGCGGAGGCGAACGAGGCGCTGCTGAAGTTGGCGCGTCGCCATTACTTCGAGCTAGGTGAGCCGCGGCGCCAGCGGTTGATCGCTTTCGAGCGGTCCTTTCACGGTCGGACGATGGGAGCTTTGACGCTGACAGGCAACGAGCTTCACCAGCGGGGCTTCGGCAAGCTACTCGCCGGGGTCGAGCACTTTCCTTATG
>JAUVCD010000031.1 GCA_030590865.1 Myxococcales bacterium
GGTCATGCGCATCTTCCGAGAGGAGGGCGTCGCACCCGAGGAGATCACCCCGGGTACGGTGCGTCCCCTGGTGGCCGAGGTGCCCGCCGGGGTGCTCGCTGGGCTCGCTTCCGAAGACGACGAGGTGGACTCTTGAGCCGCAACGACACCTACGATGCCATCGTTATCGGCGCCGGGAGCGTGGGGATGCCCTCGGCGGTGTACCTGGGCGAGCGAGGGGTACGGGTGCTGGTGCTGGACGAGCTTCCCGCCCCGGGGCAGGGGCAGCACAAGGCCGCCATCGGCGGGGTGCGGGCCACCCACTCGGACCCGGCCAAGATCCTGCTGTGCAAGGACAGCCTCGAGATCTTCCGTGGCTGGAAAGAGGAGCACGGCTTTGACGTGGGTTGGAAGCCTGGCGGCTACGCCTTTCCCATCTACGACGAGCCCATGGAGCAGACCCTCCGATCCCTGGTCTCCACCCAGAAGTCCCATGGGCTGAACATCGACTGGATCGACGACGACGCCATGGCCGAGCTGATCCCCGGCCTCCGGCGAGAGGGGCTGCGCGGCGGCACATACTCCCCCGAGGACGGCCAGGTCTCGCCGCTGCTCTTGTCGGTGGTCCTGATGCGCCATGCCGCGGCTTTGGGGGCTGAGCTGAGGGTGAAGGAGCAGGTGACAGGCTACCTGATCGAAGGGGGCGCCATTAAAGGCCTGCGCACCGATCAGGGGGTCTACTACGCCCCGCGAGTCATCTTGGCCGCTGGGGCTGACGCTGCCGATCACGGCCCGTTGCTGGGCATCGAAATCCCCGTGGTGCCGGACAGCCACGAGGCGGGCATCACGGCGCCGGTAGAGCATTTCATCAAGCCCCTGGTGGTCGACATGCGGCCTGGTCCCGAGGGCAAGACCGCAAACTTCTACTTCGGTCAGAACAGCGAGGGGCAGATCATCTTCTGCTACACGCCCAAAGAGCTCTTCGTGGGCCACAATCGGGAGAGCCTGTCCGAGTTTCTGCCGGTTCTGGCTGGCCGCATGATCAGCTTGGTGCCCCGGCTCAAGCACCTCTTGGTTCGAAGGGTGTGGCGCGGCCTCTACCCGATGACTCCCGACGGCGTGCCCATCGTGAGCAACGTGGCCCAGGTCAGCGGCTTGACCCTCGCGGTGGGTATGTGCGGGCAGGGATTCATGCTCGGAATCGGCGTGGGTCAAGAGGTGGCCTCGCTGGCGGTCGAGGGCAAACCGCTCTTGCCTGCCGAGGTCGCCCATGCTCTTCGTTTCGAGCGGGACTTCACGGCTGCCAAGACTGAGGCGCTCAAGTAGCGACACTGGAGGATGAGCACATGAAGACCAACCAGCAATCAGGGCTCCGTCCCATTCAGACGATCGGTCAGCTGCTGGGGGCGCGCTTCCGATGGCGCCACCCGCTTTACTTGGTTCATTCACTCACCGCGCGGTGCAACGCCAAGTGTGCCTTCTGTGCCTGGAATTTCTACGAGGCCAAGGACGAGCTGAGCACTGGCGAGATCAAGCAACTCTATCGGGATGCGGCTGCTGCCGGTTTCATTGGCGTGTCCGTCTGGGGTGGCGAGCCGCTGGTTCATCGAGATGTGGGCGAGCTGTGCCGCTATGCCAAAGAGCTCGGCCTCGCCACCCATATGGTGACCAATGGCGCTTTGCTCGAGCGCAAGCTGGACGCCGTGGTGCCTCACCTCGACCGGCTCTGCATCTCGGTCGACCACCCGTCGAAAAAGCACGACGAGCTGCGCGGAATCGACGGACTCTATGACAAGATCCTCGACGCCACGCGGCTCGTTCGGCGCCATTATCCTCGCACCAAGGTGCTGTTCATCTGCACCCTCTTGAAGGGCTATGCCGAGCCTGCCGCGCTGCGCGAATTGGCTGCGGTTGCTCGTTCTCTCGGCGTCGTCACGGTGTTCAATGCCATGCGCATTGAAGCGGCTTCTGTCGAGTCGGAGGCCATCGATCTGGAGCGCTTCAATCCCTCCCAATCCGAGATCAGCGAGGCGTTCGAGGTCGTTCGGGACCTCAAGCAGCAGGGCTTTCCAATCCTGAACTCCTACACCCACCTCGATATGATGCGCCGGGGCCTACCTGAGTACCGTTGCCACTGGCCGAAGTTCATGATGCCCATCGAGGCCAACGGCGACGTGGTGGACTGTATGCACTGGGGCACCCAGACCTTGGGCAATGTGCGGGAGACACCTTTTGCGGAGATCTTGAAGAACCCGAGGCTGCGCGATCTCGCGGGGCCGGTCGGGGAGGCCTGTCACAAGTGCGTGTCCCTCCACCGTGTCGAGATCTCCGAAGTATGCGAGGGACGCATGGAGCCGGTGTTGTCCTGGGTCGGTGCCCTGGCACAGAACGGCTGGCTACCCACGATGGCCAACCGGATCGCTCGGCGCCTGGCCAAGCCTGCAGCTGGGCCGTGAAGCCTGGCGGGGTGACTCAACCGAAGGGCACGACAAATTCGAAGGAGGCGTGGCTTTCCTGCTCACCAGCACGGGCCCGCAAGTCGACCTGGCAGGTAGAGAAGGGCAGGTAGAAACCGCCGTCCAGCACCAGCGTAATCTCCTGGTAGCCCTTGGAGATGCCGAGGGCCATGGTCTCGAAGGCTTGCTCGAGAGCGCCTGCATGATCGATGTAGGCAAACATGCCGCCGGTGTCATGGGCATAGACCTGCAGGTCGTCGAGGAAGTCGAGGCCAGGAATGTCTAAGGCGCCGCCGAGACCTACTGCGTAGATGGGTACGCCGAGTTGCTTGGCCTGAGCGATGACGGCGCTTCGGTCGCTGTTGCTGGCGGTGTCCATACCGTCTGACAAGAGCAAGATGGCCGGCTGGGCATCAGGAGTTTGGCTGGTGGCAAACCCATGAAGAATTTGCTGCACCGAGTCGTGGAGCCGGGTGCTGCCGTCAGCGCCCACCTCGGTGACCGCCGTCTTGATCGCGTTGGTGTCGCTGGTGAAGTCGACCAGGAGATTGACCTCGTCATTGAATTCCCAAGCTGCGAAGGTGCTGCCTGGGAAGGACTCGTCGATCACGTCGATCAGCATCTGGCTAGCAGGAATGCGACGGTCCTGAGGGTCGCTGCTGCTCATGCTGCCGCTCCCGTCCAGATTGATGGCCATTTGGAACGGCCTGTTCTGATCGGGCTGGTGAGCCGCGCCCAGATGAATGCTGCCTCCCATGGGGAAGGAGACGTCGCAGGTCACCTCGGCTTCCAGGTAGATATCGCTGTCCAGGATGGCCTCACCGGTGGTGTCCATGGCGAGCATGCCGAGGGAGATGGCGCCGTCGCTGTGGAACTGGCTCGATACGGAATAGCCCAGCAGGTGCAGCTCGCCGATGGGCGGCAGGTCCCGGCTCGCCTCATCGCTGGCTGCCGAGGTGGCGTTGAGGCGACCGATTTCGAGCTCTGCCTCGAAGTTGCCTTCCGTGTCTCCGGACATCGAGAGGTCGCAGGCACTTAAGGGAAGGAGGGTGGCGGCGAGCAGGGCCAGGCTGGAGTAACGAGTGGTCATGGGGAAGGCTCCGTGGGTGGTAGGGTTGCCCCTCATTTAGCAGGAGCCATGCCGCCTGGCGGGCTTTGCAAAACGCCTTTGATATCGCAGCCTTTGGCCACTGCTCGTGAGCCGCTGAGGCCAAGCTCACCAACCTGTCAGAGCATCCCATGACAATCCTGTCGTGGTCATTCGCTCAGGAGTTCACAGGCCAGCACCCAACCCGAGATTGGCGGTGAGGAGCTGCTTACAACTGGCGGACCAGCAACACCCAGTCACCGACCGAAGGCGCCTCAAAGGGTTCGACCGGCGAGTGGGTCCACACCTGGATCGGCGGCTCGAAGGTGCCAGACCGTGGATCGTAGAAGCGCGCCTGGAGCTCGCCACTGGTTGCCGACACGTCGACGGTGAGGTTCGACCCGTTCTCCAGGTAGGCGATATAGGTGTCGCCAGGGCGCACGAGGCAGATGCCGGTGCTGCAGCCGGTGGCGTTGGGTACCAAGCCGTCGAGGCTGGTCAGCCCCTCGGAGAAGAACCGTGCAGCGTGTCCTTCCAGGTCGAGGATGGCGTCTCGCTCGGCGCTCAGGCTCGCCATGGTGGTGTTTGGGTCGAAGCCGAAGCTGGTGTCGTTTTGGACGACGAAGCCGGCGCCGCCCATGAGGGTGCCCCACATCAGTCGCATGGTGGCGTCCTGCTCGCCGGCGTTGCCTTCGAAGCTCGGCACCGGCTCGCTGAAGAACGCTGGCTTGACCGGTGTGTCGCCGAACTGGGGTGCGTAATGGTTGAAGCTCTCGCTGGCCGAGATCGACGGGGTCCACAGCGGATGGTGCAGGGTGATGACGTCTGCCTTGGCCTCGCCACGGAAGTCGGCACCACCCACGTGGTCGTCGTTGACCAACAAGGGCTGGGGCGTGCGCCCGTCGAAGAAGTCGAGGAAGTGGACCTGGAAGGCTCGCAGCGCGACCTGATCGTACCACTCACCCTCGTTGAACATCTCGTACATCACGTTCGGCAAATCGCCGGTCTCGCTGATGAGTCGGTCGCAGAATTGCTCGAGATAGAATTGATGCTTTTGCGGCCGGCTCCAGCCTGGGTCGAAGCTGCCGGTCATCTCGCTTTGATAGTCGTGCAGCTCGACGTATTGAGCCCCATCGGTCAGCGGTCCGCCCAGGGTCACGTTGAATGGATGACCTGCGAAGCGAGTCTTGGTCCAGCCATCGTGGATGGTCAGCAGCACGACGATGTCTAGGTCGTTGGCTTCCGACACCAGCGTGCGCAGTCTTTGGAAGTAGCTGTCGTTGAAGGAGCCGAGGTCGAAGCCGTTGCCGGCTTGAGGCCAGGGCCAGATTTCCGGGGCGTCGTAGCCAATGCGGGGATCAGCCTGCTGATCCTCAACCCCGATGAAGGCCCACAACATCATCACCTGAATGCCCCGGGAGGCGAGGGCGTCGAGGTAGGCCGTCTGGTTGAAGTTTGCGCCAAGCTCCATCCAGCCTTGGGTGATCGAGTCGCCGGCCAGCAAGACCGAGCGGCCCCGGAACTGCAGCCAGTGTCCATCGTCCGAGATGCCGAGCGGACCGCCGCTCGTCGAGCTGCTCCCGCCCGAGCCGGCCGAGCCGCCGGAGCCGCCGGAGCCACCGCTGCCGGCAGTCGCCCCAACTCCGCCTCCGCTCGTGCCCCCACTACCGATCACATCGGCTTTGTCGTCTCCGCCGCAGGCGACGCCGCACCATAGAAAAGCGAAGAGCACCACCTTCGAGAGTCGAGGCCATTGCGTCATGGTCAGATCATACTCCCGCCAGGGGCGCGGCGGTGCCGCGAGCTGACGATTGGGGGTGGGCAGGTCGGGCACGGTTGAAGCTCCTGAGATCCTGTGGGACCATCTCAGTGGATGCGGAACACTCCGGCCGCTGTGGCCTAGCCAGTACCCAACGCCTTTGGACGCGACGGTCAGCCCGCCTGCGGTGCGCCGCCTGTGGGGAACGTCGCTAGGACCATGCTGGCACCCACCAGCGGTGCCATTGGGAGCACGACAGTGAAGCTATCCGCATGGGGCTGGAGCCCCTTTTTCCAAGAGCGATTCGAGCAACTCGGCGATCCGAGCCTGGTGCCCGCTCGGGTGGTCCGCGTCGATCGCGGCGCGGCCCGACTGGTGACCGAGGCCGGCGAACGCCGGGCTACCGGTACGGTTGTACGGTCGTCGGGCGAAGACGGCAGTGACGGACCCCCAATGTGGGCCGTAGGTGATTGGTGCGCAGTCACGCCGGGCCACGAGGCCGATCCCGTGAGGGTCGAGGCCATCCTTCCTCGTCGCAGTCATTTCCTGCGCAAGGCCGCTGGTCGGGCGGTGGGCGCTCAGCTGGTGGCCGCCAATATCGACTTGGTGTTCGTGGTCACCGACTTGGCCGCCGACTTCAACACTCGGCGGCTCGAGCGGTTGATGACCTTGACTTGGGATGGCGGTGCCCGTCCGGTGGTGGTGCTCAACAAGGCGGACCTTTGCGACCAACTCGACCAGCATCTGCTGGAGGTCGAGGCGGTGGCTATGGGCAGCCCGGTGTTGGTCACCAGCGCCCTGGCGGGGCAGGGGCTCGACGAGCTTCGCGCCACCATCGGGGCTGGCGCAACAGTCGCCTTCATTGGCTCGTCCGGGGTGGGCAAGTCGGCGCTCATTAACGGTCTGCTGGGCCGCCAGCGACTGCGCACCGGATCGGTGCGTAGCCGGGACGGACGGGGCACTCACACGACCAGCAGTGGCCAGCTCATCAGACTGGCGACAGGCGGGATCCTGGTGGACACGCCGGGTATGCGGGAGGTTGCCATGTGGGCCGGCGAGGCGGCGTTAGGGGCGACGTTTTCGGAGATCGACGAGCTGTCGGTCGACTGCCGCTTCGGGGACTGTACCCACCAAAGCGAGCCTGGCTGCGCCGTTCGCTTGGCGGTCGAGCAGGGTGCAGTCCCAGCCGCGCGGCTTGCCAGCTTTCACAAGCTGCGCCGCGAGTTGCTGAGCGAGGCCCGTCGCCGTGACGAGCACCTCCGGAGACAGCACGAGCGGAAGACCTATGCCCACTACCGGCGCTGCGCTCGGCTCAAGCGGGGCATGAGCTAGGCCCAACGAAAGCGGGCATCACACCCTTCGCTGATCTGCGGCCCATGAGCCCAGTCCGGCACTATGACGTCTTCACCAATGATGCGGGGGCCAGTGTCCGCTCTCGCTGCTTTGTGGCAGGCTCCCCCATGACGAACCCACGAGGCAAGCCTTGAAGACCTACCGAATTGTGACCCTGGCGTGTGTGTGGTCTGCCCTGCTGCTGCCCCGGCCCGCCCAAGCGAGTCCGGCGCCGAGCCCTGACCCCTATCCTGATCCTGGTCCTGAGCCGGCGACCAAGGCGCCCGAGTCGCCAGTGGTGCAGGTGCTCGATGAGGTCTGGTCGAAGGTCAGCTTCGGCACCCAGTGGTACTTGAGCTATGCCGGCGGGCAAAAGGATGGCGAGGCCTTCAACCGCACCCACATCGGGCGGGGCTACGTGACCTTCAAGCTGAAGCCCGTCAAGTGGTTCGAATCCCGGGTGACCACTGATACCCATCAGGACGACACCGGAGACTGGACGCTGCGGCTCAAGTACCTCTACGGGAAGTTCAAGGTCCCGATCGAGACGTCCGTGGTGACCGAGCCCTACATCGAGCTCGGGATGGTTCACGGCCCCTGGTTCGATTACGAGGAGCACATCAATGGGTACCGCGCCGAGGGGAAGATGTTCCTGGAGCGGAACAAGATCTTCAATTCTGCCGATCTGGGTTTCACCGTGGGCGGTCTCTTGGGCGAGACGCTCGACGAGGACTACCAGAAGAAGGTCAGCAGTAAGTCCCCGGGCAAGAACGGCAGCTTCGCCTTCGGTGTCTACAATGGTGGCGGTTATCACGCCGCCGAGCAGAACGAGGACAAGGTCTTCGAGTCGCGGCTCAGTCTCAGGCCCTTCGGTGCCCTGTGGCCCAATTGGCAGGTCTCCTATCTGTTCGTTCACGGCAAAGGCAACACCCCCGAGGCGCCTGACTGGGATTTGCATGGGCTCATGAGCAGCCTCGAGCACGAGTATTTCGTGTTGACCGGGCAATTGGGGACGGGCGAGGGAAACCAGCCAGGCGACAAGCTGGAGGCTGACGGAAGCGCCATGGATCTGATGGGCTACTCATTCTTCGGCGAGCTCAAGCTGCCCTGGATTCATTCGAGCCTCATGGCCCGCTACGACAACTTCGACTGGGGCACTGACGGTGGCAAGTCGCCGACTGAGCGGGTCATCGTAGGACACGCCTTTCACTTCCTGCCCCACAACTTCGTGCTCGCGAGCCTGGACTACGTCTCTCACGGCGACCCGGGGATCCCAGAGGACCAGCTGGCGAAGATCACCTTGCAGGTGCAATACCCGTAGCTCGGTCGGGCATCCGATGAGCCTGGAGCACCTGATGGAACCGCGGGTCGTGCAGCGGGTTGTCTCGCTGGACGTAGAGGTGCACGGGGCAAGCGCAATCTGAGCAGCCGAAGCCGGCGGGGCCGCGCTTCATGAAGCGGTCCAGATCACGGGAGATCTCACACTCCCGCCGGCGGGAGGAGCGAATCGGCATCGCGGTGACCTCGCTGGCCACGGCGCGGAGGTAGTCGATGTGCCAATGGTGCGTCTTGGTTTTGCGCAGGTGGCGGTTGATTCGAGCCGTCAGGTTGCGCATCGCTGAACCGACATAGAGGTAGTACCCAGCGTCGAACCGCCGCGTGCCGAGCTTGCCGATCCGGACAGAATGGGCTCGGGTGAGGCGCAAGAGGAGCAAATAGGCTCCCCCATCCTGCGCCTCCCGAGCGAGCATCGACCAGTCGATGGGCAGTCGATCGACCCGACGGGGAAGGCCCAGGGCAGGGCGCCAGCCAATGGCCGCCACCACTACATCGAGCTGTGAGCGCAGGCGCAGCAAGGTGTGAGCGAATTCCAAGTCGGTGTGATAGTCGGGCAGGAACCGGTCGACCCGGCGGCTGTGGACGAGAAACAGCACCACCGGGCGGGCGCCTCGCGAGCTCTGGGTGGCCAGCTCTTCGAGATGCCGGCGGCCCCGCAGGGTGGGGGCGTCGGGGAACATGGCCATCTGGTTGCCGAAGAGGGTGACCGACTTGACCTCCATGAGCACCTGCTGGCGGGCTCGTCGCAGCAGGAAATCGAAGCGGCTGTGACCCACCTTGACCTCCGCAGCCAGGATCTCGGCATCCTCGAGGCCAGGGATGCGGCGCTGCTGGACCAGCCGGCGGGCGACATCGTTGGAGGCGTGGGTGTGCACCAAGACCGGCTCGCCGTCCCGCTCGACGGCGACCACGGTGTAGGCAGTGCGGCGGGTCGAGTCGGCAGCTCGGGGGGCCGGCGCGAGCCACAAGCGCACCGCCGGCAGCAGCAACTCCCACATGCGCCCTGGGTTGGGCATGTGGGCTCGCAGTCTGCCCAGGCCGGGCGCCTCGCAGCGGACGATGAAGCGATTCGGCCGGTCGATGAACCGGGCCACGGTCAGATTGCGGGTCAGGCTGGAAAGCACGAGAAGGGCTCGGAGGCAGCATAGCGCGCTGAAGCTTCGGGCCAAGGGCGGCAGCGCCAAGGTTTACATGAGTCGTAACGCCAGCCGACTTGTCGAGACTGCATGGGAGAGCACCCGCCCAGCGGGCTGCGCCAAAGGACCCAACCCAAGGACCCAGCATCCAGCGATGGAGGTTTTCCCATGATCACCAAACTGTTCTTGTTGAGCGGCAGCTTGGCCCTGGTGGCCTGTTCCCAGCCAGCCCCTTCCACCTCGACGGCCGATGGGGTGGGTCGAGGCAAGCTCGCCGTTACCGTCGCCGACTCAGAGAGGGGCACCCGGGTGGCTGAACCGGCGGGCGACACTGATCAGGCTGGCCATTGTGCGGTGCCCAAGCGGCCGCCCCAGATCCCGCTCGAGCAGCTCTCGGCCCGGCTCAGCAGCAAGCAAGCGGTGGCTGTGGACGCCAACGGGACGGTCGCCCGAGATGCCTTCGGTATCATTCCAGGCGCCATCCAGCTCTCGAGCTTCGACGAGTACCAACTGTCCGAGTTGCCCGAGGACCGGAGCACCGAGCTGGTCTTCTACTGTTCCAACACCCGCTGTAGCGCTGCGCCCCACGCGGCCCGTTTGGCCATGGCGGCTGGCTACTGCAACGTTCAGGTCTACCCAGGAGGCATCATGGGGTGGGTCAAGGCGGGCCAAGACGTGGATGTCGCCACGACCGGTTGAGGACGCCGTGCCGTTTTCACGCTCTCAGCCGCTGCGGCCCAAGCCTGTCGGTGCCTGGCCACGGATCGACGGGTGGCCGTGGCTCGCCGTGGCCGTCTCCTTGGTGCTGGTCGCGGCGGCTTGCACCGATGCGGACAGCGCTCGTCCTCCTAACAACGCAGGCGGTAGTGCGGGTGCCGGTGCAGCCGCCGGTGGCGTGGTGCTGCCGACCGGTCCGGTGCAGTGCCACGGAGACCAGTGCCCGCCCTGCGTTAGCGGCACCGCTTGCGCCGAGGGCACTGCCGAGCTCATCGACGATAGCTGCTGCGCCGCTGGCGACAGTTTGGTTCACTTGGCCAAGAGCGGCGGCTCCGAAGTGGTCGACATCGAGTCGGACGGCAGCCTCGCCATCTTGTGCGGCGGGTTCGGTGCGGCGCTCATCGACGTCAGCAACCCCGCCGATCCGCTCATTCACGGCGGGGCCTCGGACCGCTGTCAGCACGCCGCCATCGGCGGTCAGGTCACCGGCGGAAAAGCGTTCTATCTCACCCACCATGGCGACTCGTGGGTGAAAGCGGCCTCACTCAAGAGCTATGCCATGGCCCCGAACGGCACCGTCGAGACTCGAGACGTGCTCAGCGAGTCGGGGGTGCTCTACGAAGGGGCAGCCTGGGCCTCGGGCTATCTCTACGTGGCGGCTCACGGCGGCGGTTTGCGAGTCTACGCCACCGATGGTGATGGCGTGCCGGCCTTCGTGACGGCCCTGGGCGGCGTCGGGAACGCCTGGAAGGTGGCGGTGGCTGAGGCCGGAGACGTCCTCTACGTGGTGGACAACGAGATCGGCTTGCAGGTGGTGTCGATCGCCGATCCCCAGAATCCGACGCTACTGGCGACGGTGCCCACGACCGGCCAGCCGCGGGACGCCCACGTGGACGACGGGCTCGTCTTCGTCGCCATGGGCGGCTTTGGCGTGGATGTATTCGACGCCGCCGACCCGAGTCAGCTGGTGGCGGTCGGCACCATCGAAACCGCCGGGAGCGCGCAGGCCGTCTCGGCTGACGACGGCACGGTGGCCGTGGCCGCCTGGAGCCATGTGGCGCTCTACGACGCCAGAACCCTGGTGCTGCTGGGCACCGAGAAGCTCTTGGCCTATCCCGAGTTCGAGCAGGACATCGGGGTGGCCATGAATGGTCGCCATCTCTTCGTCGGCGAGTGGGAGGGGCTCCACGTGCTGCAGCACCGCCCGGGCTACGTGGCACCGGACCTGTGGATTGCTGGGCAACTGTTCCAGTTCGAAGCAGCGCAGACCGATGCGCGGGCGGTGGTGGTCGACAACCGTGGGTACCTGCCCCTGTCGATCCTCGGCGCGACTGCCTCCCATTCAGCTTTCTCGCTCGACCGGACCGAGTTGACCATCCCAGGCGGAGCGAGTGACTACCTGGAGGTCACCTTTACGCCACCTGGACCGGACAATGGCCTGAGCAAGCTGACCTTGGCCACCAACGACCCAGACCCGCACGACACGAGCTTCGTGGCTGGGCTGGTGACCGTTGGCTCATCGCTGCTCAACGTCGGTGATTCGCTGGACGACGACTTTGCGTTCCTCGATCCCAACGGCGCCGGACAGTTGTCCGGGCTGCAGGGGCAGGTGGTGGTGCTCGCCTATTTCGCCTTGTTCTGACCGATCTGTGGTCTGGAGTTGCCAGACCTCGAGGCCAGCATATGGCAGCAGTACAAAGACCAAGGGGTGATCGTCTACGCCCTGCACCCTGGTGAGGATCCCTCCCTCCTGGCGGCTTTCGTCGCTCAGACGGGCATCACCTTCCCAGTGGTAGATAGCCACGACACTTTGAGCCGCTTCGCCTATCCCCCAGGCGTCGGCTACCCCTACCCACGGGACGTGGTGATCGGCAAGGACCTGACCATCCGGTCGATCAAGAACTCGTTCAACATCGACGATCTGGACGCCCTCGTGCAGACCCTCCTCGCAGAATAGGCAGTCTCGCCATGCCCATCACGACACAGAAGGTGCCGCTATCGGTCGCTGGGGCTGTCGTGGCCGTCACGCTGCTGGGTTGCAGCGGCGGAGGCGATCCAGCGCCGCTCTCATCCGCTAACGGCGGCGGAGGGGGCGCGGACAGCGGTTTGACCTGCCTGGCAGCGGCTCAACCCTTCGGTATCGATCCAGACGCTGGTCACTTCGTTCCAGACATCGAGGTTACCGCTTGCGATGGCACCCGTAGGACCTTGGACTCCATTCGGTGTCCAGCGCCGCTTACCCTGTTCTCAGTCGGTGCTGGGTGGTGCCAACCGTGCCAGGAGGAGGCACCGATGCTCGAGGCAGCGGCTGCCGAGTTGGCGGACGAGGGCGTAGTGATCGTGCAGATCTTGTTCGAGGACGCCGATGCCGATCCGGCCACCAGCGTGTTCTGTCAGCAATGGACGGACCAATTCGAGCTGACCATTCCAGTGTTCGTCGACCCACTCGGGCGCACCACTGAGCTGTTCGACCAGGCGACGACGCCCCTCAACGTCGCCGTTGACCGGGACGGCAGAGTCGTCTGGTCGGCGGTCGGCCTGGTCCCCGACCTGGTTGAGCAGCTGCGCGCGCTGGTGCCCTGACTCACCGGCGGGGGCCGGCACCGGCCAGCACCCCGGCAGGCGGATTGTGCAGCTACGGGCGAGCGCCTCGGATGGCGCGGGTCAGTCGTCCCGACTCGCGACGAGTCGCGCAATGGTGCCTTTGAGGTCGGCGACGTCGCTCGCGGCACTCTCTGCCTGTTGCTGGGCCAGATCGCGCTCCCGCAGGGCCTTCGTCAGGTCGTGGTCATGGTCATCGTCCTGACCGGCGACGAGTCGCCCGATGGTGGCTTTGAGGTCGGCGACGTCGCTCTCGGCACGCTCCGCCTGCTCTTTGGCGGCGTCCCCTTCGCGGAGGGCCTGGGCCAGGTCGTCCTCTGGGTCATCGTCGTGACCGGCGACGAGTCGCGCGATGGTGGCTTTGAGGTCGACCACGTCGCGCTCAGCCGTCTCTGCCTGCTGCGTCGCGGCGTCCCTCTCGCGCAGGGCCTTGCCCAAATCGTCTTCGTCGTCATCGTCCCGATCGGCGATCAGCCGCGCAATGGTGCCTTTGAGGTCCGCGATGTCATTGTCGGCATTCTTGGCTTGTTGCTTCGCAAAATCTCGCTCCCGGCGGGCGCTGGCCAGGTCGTGCTCCGGGTCATCGTCCCGATCGGCGACGAGTCGCCCAATGGTGCCCTTGAGGTCCGCGATGTCGTGCTCAGCACTTTCTGTTTGTTTCTTGGCGAAGTCTCGTTGGCGAAGGGCGCTCGCCAGCTCGCGCTGATGACCTTCGAGGATCTCGGCGACGAACTTGTCTTGCTCCGCCCTGAGCTGCGCCTCTCGTCGGGTGGAGGCTTCGCGCTCGGCGGCGAGCTGGTCGAGCTCCAGCGCGGCGGCTTCACGCTCCTTGGCGAGGCGGGCGGCCTTCTTTCGCTCGGCCTGCAGCGTCTGGGCGGCGCGATCTGCGTCCCGTTTGGCCTGAGTGACTTGTGCCGCCACCGCAACGCGCTGCGCCAGGGCCTGGTCCCGCTGCTTGGCCAGAGTGTCGAGCTCCTGCTCATGGCCATCGAGGAGCTCGACGATGAATTGGTCCTGCTCGTCAGTGAGCTTCTTTCGTTGCTGCTGCTGGTCTTGTCCCTTGGCCACGAACTGTTCGGTGACCTGGACAATCTCGGCCTCTGCCGCGGTGCGCAGGGTGGCCAAGTCGCGCATTTGGTCGCGAGCCGCGTCACGCTCGCCCATCAGCCGATCGACCTCGTCGTTTGACTCGACGAGCGATTGGTCGAGCATCTTGCGCTCCCCCACGAGCTCACGAGCGGCTCTCGCGGCCTCCTCGTGTGCCTGCTTCGCCGCTTGGCTCGCCCGCTCCGCCGCTTCCATCGCTCCGTCCCGATCGTCGCCGAAGCGGACGATTTCGCGTTCGTGGGCCTCGACCATCTTGGCAATGGTCAGCTGGTATTCTCGTTCGATTTCCGCTTCGACTTGCCGTGCTTCGTGGGTCGCCTCGTCCCGTTGCGCCGATAGCTGGTCGGCGTCGGTACGCAGCTCGTCGAGCTGTCGTTGCAGCTCATCGATGGTGGTCTCGGCATCCTCCAGCTGCTGGCGGAGATCGTCGGCCCGCTCCACCGCCTCGTCCCGCTGCTGACCTCGGTCGGTGAGGAGCCGTTCGTATTCATCCTGGACCAATGCGAGAGCCTCGCGCTGGTCGTCGAGCTCATTTCTCAGCCGCTCGACCTCGCCAGCGGCCCCGTCCCTGTCTGACATTGCTTCCACTGTAGATCAGCCGGCGCGCGGGAGCTGACTTTGCGACAACAGAAGTGTCGCCATGGACGGCACTCTGGGCCAGGCCTAGACTCACCTGGTGAAGCGTTGCGTCTGGGCTGCCGTGCTTGCCCTGGGGGTCGCCGGGTGCGGCGGCAGTCATGTCGCCGCCACGATCCCCGCACCGGTCGTGGGCGCCAACCCGTGCCCAGATTGGGTCAACGACCCGTCCGATGGGGTGACCTGGGAAGCGAACGAGAACGACGATGAGATCCAGACCTTCATCGGAGAGGTGCCGGATAGTGACTACGTTGCTTTCAAGGGCGCCGGGCCGATAGACGCGCCCATTGGCAAGGTGGCGAACGTTTTGATCGATACCCCTCGGCACCACGAGTGGGTGCCTCACTTCGGCGGTATGCGGATTGTGCGCCACATCTCGGAGACCGAGAAGGTGATCTACCGACATGTGACCACGCCTTTCATCATCTCGGACCGTGACTTCGTGGTGCAGGCGCGGATGAGCAAGGACGCTGGGTCGGGTCACCTGCTGCTCGACTTCAGCTCGGTGCGCGATCCTGACGCGCCAGAAAGGGAAGGCAAGGTTCGCGGCGTGCTCCACTCCAGTGGCTACCGCATGTGGCCCATCGACGGTGGCGCGCGCACCATGGTGATCTTCACCATTCACGTCGACCCGATGGGCGATGTGCCCGCCTGGATCGTCAACCTGTTCCAAGCGGGCTACGCCAGGACCAATTTGCAGAACATTCGCCAGCAGGCGGTCAAGCACGACGTAGCCGAACACCCTCGGGTCAAAGAGGAGTTTCGGGACTACCAACCGAGCTGCGACAACTGACGACGGTGCGGCTCGTCCCGATGTCCGGTATGAGAGCTTCATGAGCTTCCAACCATCGGATTCGAAGTCCCTGATCCCCAGCTGGTGCCGGTTTGCTGGTCGTCGTGCCGCCGTCGTGCTCGTCCCCTGCGCGATGCTGGCGATGACGGGTTGCGATGGCGACAAGTCGAGTGATGAGGAGTCGTCGGCGCCGGCGGCGACCACCAGCTCGGCGAAGGCCTCTGCTAGCGCCAGCGCCTCGGCCTCCGCCGCTCCGGCGGCCCCGCCGGCGCTCGAGCTGTTCTCTGGGGCGCCGGCCTTCGAGGGCAAGACCAAGGCCTATACCTTCATGGGCGTTCGCTACGACATGCCGCTCACCTGGAGGGAATGGAACGACAAGCCCGAGAAGCTCATCGCTACCTTCAACAACCCGCCCAATACGGTGAAGGGAAAGCTGTGGCTAGCTTTCGTCAAGGACACCGCAAGCTGGGCCACCGCCGAGGCGATGACCAAGACCGAAGAAGAGTCGCGGACCGCCGAGGTCACCCAGGGTGGCAAGAAGACCGGCACTCTGAAGGTTCCGAGCGCTTGCGAGGATGCGGCCTTCAAGGCCACTAACGTGCATCACACCAAGCAAACGTGGAGCGGCCCCCCAAAGGCCGCGACCTTCGGGGCTACCAAACGCCCCGGGGCGGTCATGGAGGGCAAGGACCCCAAGGGGAAGTGGACGTTCTATTGCGTCCGCGCGGCGCTCACCGATTCCATCGGGCTGGTGGGCGCGGTGGCCTACCGAGTCGACAAGAAGGGCCACGAGAAGAACGGCGCCGCGTTGCGCGCGGTGCTCAAGTCGTTTCGCGGTGAAGGCAAGGAATGACCGCTAGCCTGCCTGCCCGGGACGCAGTCTGACCGCTACTCCTCCGCCAAGAACGGGTAGCGGTAGTCGGTGGGGGGGATGAAGTTCTCTTTGATCGTCCGCGGCGAAATCCAGCGGACCAGATTGAGAATGCTGCCAGCCTTGTCGTTGGTTCCTGATGCGCGACCACCGCCGAAGGGCTGCTGGCCGACTACGGCGCCGGTGGGCTTGTCGTTGATGTAGAAGTTGCCGGCGGCGTGGCGGAGCTTGGCGCTGGCCAAGTTGATGGCCGTGCGATCCTGGGAGAAGATGGCGCCGGTGAGGGCGTAGGGCGAGGTCTGGTCGCACACCTCCAGGGTCTTTTCGAAATCGCTGTCTGGGTAGACGAAGAAGGTCAGCACGGGCCCGAAGATCTCCTCCTGCATCAGCTTGAAGTCTGGTTTCTTCGCCTGAACCAAGGTGGGGTTGACGAAATAGCCCTTCGAGTCGTCGTATTCGCCGCCTACCAGGATCTCGCCGTCTGGCGATGACTTGGCGAAGTCGATGTAGCCGGTGATGTCCTTGAAGGCGTGCTTGTCGATGACCGCGCCCATGAAGTTGCGGAAGTCGGTCGGGTCACCCATTTGGATGGACCGAATCTCGTCGATCAGCTGGTCCTTGATGGCCGCGTAGACCGATTCGGGCAGGTACATGCGCGAGGCAGCTGAGCACTTCTGACCCTGGAATTCGTAGGCGCCGCGGACTGCCGCGGCCACCAGAGCATCCCGGTCTGCGGAGGGGTGGGCAAAGATGAAGTCCTTACCACCTGTTTCGCCGACGATGCGGGGATAGCCCTGGTAGCGCTTGATGTTGCTGCCGATGGTGTTCCACATGGCCTGGAACACGCCAGTGCTGCCGGTGAAGTGAATGCCGGCCAGGTTGGGGTGGTTCAGGGCTGGATCGCCGATGGCGCCGCCTGGTCCGGGCACTAGGTTGATCACCCCCGCCGGCAGGCCCGCTTCTTGGAGCAGCTTCATGATGAAGTGGCCCGAGTAGACCGAGCTGGAGGCAGGCTTCCAGATGACCGTGTTGCCCATCATCGCAGGGGCGGTTGGGAGGTTGCCGGCGATGGAGGTGAAGTTGAAGGGCGTGACCGCGAAGACGAAGCCCTCCAGGGGGCGGTGGTCGACGTAGTTCCACAAGCCGAAGTCCGAGCCCGGCTGTTCGGCGAAGACCTGACGGGCGTAGTGGGGATTGAAGCGGTAGAAGTCGATGAGCTCGCAGGCCGCGTCGATCTCCGCCTGGTGGGCGGTCTTGCTCTGGCCCAGCATGGTGGCGGCGTTGAGGACCTGGCGATACTTGGTGGCCAACAAATCGGCCGCCTTGAGGAAGATGGACAGCCGCGACTCCCAGGGCATGGCGGCCCAGGCCGGAGCGGCCTCCGCTGCAGCGCTGGCCGCCTGCAGGACCTGCTCGCTGCCACCGACGTGGTAGTGGCCGATCACGTGTCCGTGGTCATGGGGGCAGACGCATGGGGCGAGCTTGCCGGTGGTCACGCTTTGGCCCCCGATGATGAGCGGGATTTCGATCTCCTCACCGGCCATCTTCTTGAGCTGCTGCTTCAGCTCGATCTTCTCTGGCGAGCCAGGTAGGTAGCCCTTCACAGCCTCGTTCAAGGGTTGGGGAACATTCAAAGCGGCGTTGATCATGAAAGCCTCCCTGGGCGTTTTGCTGCGTCCCGGCCCGGCGCGGGCCGGGGATTCTATGGGTGCCCACTCGGTCGCGTCAAACAGGCATCCCGGTGGCTTACTCGCCACGTGTTGACGCTCAGCCAGCGACCCCTCTAGCGTCATCCTTGCCATGGCCTCCTCGGATCAGGACGACGGGAAGCCCGACCTCGGGTTCGACTCCACTACGCAGCTCACCGCAGAGAAGCTCGCCGAGTTCAGCAAGATGCACCTCGACGAGGTCGCTCCCGACGACGGGGGCATCCTGCTCCTGCTCGGCGGGTCCTACGGCGAGCGGCAGTACGACGTGAACAAGAAACAGATGACCATCGGGCGGGATCCAGCGCTCGAGATCATCGCCGACGCCGAGGGCGTGAGCCGCTGCCACGCGCGCATCATCAACACCGAGGGGGTGGTCACCGTCGAGGATCTAGGCTCGACGAACGGCACGCTGCTGAACGGCACGCGGCTGACCGAGCCGGCCAAGCTGTCGGAGGACGATCTGATCCAGGTGGGTGCGGCGGTGTTCAAATACCTGCCCGCAGGCTGTCAGGAGCTCCGGTTTCTCCGCCGGCAGGAGGACGCGGCCCGGACCGATGCGCTGACGGGTATCGCGAACAAGCGGTGCCTCCTCGAGACGCTCGAGATGCATTTTGAGCTATCGCGACGCCGGGAGGACGCGCTCTCGGTGGTGATGCTCGACATCGACCACTTCAAGAAGGTCAACGATACTTACGGCCACGACGCGGGCGACATCGTGCTCAAGGACCTCGCCACGCGGCTCCAGGGTTCTGCCTTGCGCCGCGCCGACGTGCTCGGACGCTTCGGCGGCGAGGAGTTCGTCGTGGTTCTGCCGAGCGCCTCCCTCGAGCAAGCCCTGATGGTGGCCGAGCGGGTCCGAGTCGCCGTGGCGAAGGAGCCCTTCGTGGCAGGTGAGACCGTAATCCCGGTGACCGTGAGTTGCGGCGTGGCGGTGCTCACCGCCTGGCACGGTGACGTCATGCAGCTCGTCAAGAGCGCCGACGAGGCGCTCTACGAGGCGAAGAACTCGGGTCGGAACAGGGTCTGCCAGGCATCGGCGGCCCCCCCGAAGCATTAGCGAGTGGGCGTCCCGTTAGCGCCCGGTGGTGCGTCCTCGCCCCAACAGTCGCTTCAGCCAGTGCCTGGTGGCCTGGCCTGACGCTTGGGCGAGGAGATCGTCCAGCGGAACTTGATGGGGACAGACCGCGACGCAATTCTGAGCTCGGCCACAGCTGGCAATGCCGCTCGGTCCCACCAGTGCGTCCAGCCTCGCGTTGTGGCCTGCGGTCGAGAACAGGGATGCGTGGACGGCGTGGCTGATGGCCGCCGCTCCGGCGAAGGCTCTGCCTGGGCGGTATTCCGGGCAGGCCTCGAGACAACAACCGCAGGCTGTGCAGCCCGTGAGGGCCAGTCGCTCCCGCCGCCTGATCTCTGATTCAGTGGGCGTTTCGGAGAGCTCGACCGGCTCGACCCAGCCGCGCAGCCGTGCCCGATCCCGCGCCATTGGGCTGCGGTCCACCCAGAGGTCACGGCGCAGGGGGAACTTGCTCAACGGCTCGAGGGTGATGGTGTTGCGCTTGCCGATGGCGTCGTCGATGGTGGTGGCGCAGGCCAGAGCCGCCTGCCCGTTGATGACCATGGTGCAGGACCCGCAGGTCGGCCAGGTGCAGCCCGACTCCCAAACGATCGGCTCGACGGCATCGCCGGCGGCGGTGCGGGGGTGCAGGTTGATTCGGTCCAGCAGGTTGGCCACGGTAGCCAGATCGCTCCGCTGAACGTCGAACAGCTCCCAACGCCTCGTCTCCAAGCGATCCGGTCCGTCCTGGCGGCGGATGCGCACCTTCACGATGGCTTGGGGGGACCCACTTGCCTTGGGTGCTTTGTCCCGCGGCGCTCTCACGGTGTCTCCGTCCGGTCAGTCTGGTCGTTGGCGTAGCGTCGCGGTGCCGGCGGCAGGTCGGCAGGGTCGATGGCCCCGTCGATGTCGACCTCTTGGCCGCCCCGGCAGTGGGAGAAGCTGTCGATCACTTCGATGCCGTCGCCTGCGGAGCGCGCCAGCACGGTTCGCGTTGCTGTCTGATCGATCGCCAGGCGGGCGGTGGCGCTTTCGACGAC
Organism: Myxococcales bacterium; assembly: GCA_030590865.1. Classification (GTDB taxonomy): domain Bacteria; phylum Myxococcota_A; class Polyangia; order Polyangiales; family Polyangiaceae; genus JAPYTK01. The sequence goes on from JAUVCD010000031.1 coordinate 19,616, forward strand.
CAGCTCGGCGAGGCGCAGCATCCGCAATAGATCGCGTAGGGCAGGGGCGCCGCGGTTGGCCTGCTCACACCAGTCGTCGGGGCAGGCCTGGGCGGCCTGAGCGCTCAGCTGCGCTACTGCCTTGCGGGCCAGGCCGACCAGCTCATCGCTGGGCTCGCTGGTCAGCAGCTTGCCCATGGCGGCTCTCAGGCGCACCGTCAGCTCCGCTGGCGTCCGCCCATCTTCGGTGTCCGGGCGGGCGAGCAGCGCAGCGTAGTGCGCGGCCGCCTGATCGGCTGCTTCAGTGAACCTGCGATCTGATCGGTCGACGGCCGGCTGGTCGTCACAATAGGCCTGGACTGCCCGCCCGGTCAGTCGTCCGCCCAACAGGTCGGCGAGCAGGCCGTTGCCGCCCATGCGGCAGCCACCGTGGTAGCAGTGACCCACGCTGCTAGCCGCATAGAGGCCTTCGATCGATGTGCTGTGGTTGCGAGGCGAGGCTGCCACCAGGCTGCCGTCCGGAGCGGCTTCGAAGTCGACCCAGATTCCGCCGAGGGAGAGCGTTGCTGCTGCCGTGACTTCCAACGGCGCCTGGGCGGGATCGATTCCGGTGAGTCGCTGGCAGGCCACCGCTTCGCTCCCCAGTCGGTCGGCCACCGTCGTCTCGGGCAGGTGGCTGATGTCGAGGTAGACGACTGGCCTATTGCACCGCTGCTTGCGATCGTAGACGCCGCGCATTTCGGACCGACAGATGCGTTCGACAGCTCGGGCGGCGATGTCGTCGGGGACCAGATCTCCAAAGCCTGGATGGCTCGCTGCCAAGAAGTAGTCCCGGTCCGTTCTGGGGATGTCTCGAGGGATCCGGACGTCCTCTGCGTCCCGGGGCACCCAGAAGCGGCCTGTCTCGCCCCGGATGGCGCTCGACAAGACGAAGCGGCGCCCCTCCGGGATGGTGATGGTCGCCGGATGGAGCTGCACCAGATCGGCATTGGCGAAGACGGCGCCTGCCTCGAAGGCCACGGCCGCGGCGCTCTCGGCGCAGAGCCCGCCCGGGGATCCGAACATGACCTCCGGACCGCCGGTGGCTAGCACGACGGCGTCGGCGGGTAGGGCCACCATGTCCATCGACACCAAGTCCTGGACGATGCAACCGATGCATCGTTGGTCGTCATCGAGGGCCAAGGCGACCAGCTCGAAGTGCTCGTGCCGAACAATCACGCCTGGCGGCTCGTCAGGGCGGGGGCCTGGGTGGTCCACCGGTGAGCGACTCAGTCGGGCCACTTGGCCCTCGAGGGCATGGGTGATCTGGGCGACCGTCTGTCCTCCAACGAAGGCAGCGCCGGGCTCCTCTGCGCCGTCCAACCGTCGCAGCGCGAGCGCGCCAGCCTCGTCTCGTTGGAATGGGACGCCGATCGACGTCAGCCAGCGAACCAGCGAATCGGCTTCGGTGGCCAGGTGGCGCACCGGAGGTCGTGGTGCGAGATAGCCGCCGCAGGCGATGGTCTGCCGGTAGAGCGTCTCGGCATCGTCGCCGGTGTTGATGCCTCCTTCCGACAGGCTGGGCCAGCGCCTGGCCGGCACCGGACCCACCAGATCGACCGTGACGCCGCTGCTGGCCAGCTCGAGGGCGGTCATCAGACCGGCGACACCACCGCCATAGACCAGGACCTGGCGGGTGCCGGATCTGGACGCTGCGGTTCTGGTGTTCTTGCCCATCAACCTTCAGCGCGGTGAACCGCTCTCCCCGGTGGGCTCCTGGTCGCAGGTCGTGCTGTCATCAGCGGCCCGGTCAGGTCCCACCAGTCGCCAACCGGTTGCCAGGACCAGCACCGTGTTGGCCCCCCAGCCAAACACGGCGAGCCCCACGACGGCCAGCAGGGCGCCCGACCAAGCGCGCGCCTTCCGCGACGTGGTCAGACCCCAGCGAATTCCAAAGGTCCAGAGTCCGGCACCGAAGTGAAAAGCACAGGCCCCAATGCCCACCAGGTAGGCGAAGCTGAACCACGGTACTCCCGCCACCGTGGCGGACAGCTTGGCCACCAAGGTTGGGTAGAGATCCCCAAGGGCCAACCAGCCGAGCTGGGCCGGAATCCAGATCAGGACTCCGTGGAGGGCGATGAAGGCAAGGGCCAAGAGGCCGGTGACCCGCTGGAGCGTGTACACCCAGTTACCCGAGTAGGGATAGCGGCCAATGTTGTACCGTGGCGTGACGGCGAGCACGACGCCGTAGAGGGCATGCAACGCTAGCGCAGCGAGGATGAGTCCTTGCCACACCACGATGCCAGGAAGGCGGGAGAGTGCAATCAGCGTATCGTGGTATGCGTGCGGACCAGCGAGCGCCTTGGCATGCATCCACAGCTGGACCAACATGAACAGTCCCACCGGCACCACGCCGCTCAGCGAATGGACCATGCGCAGCCAGAAAGCCGCTCGACTCTCGGGCCTTGCAGCAGCTCGGGCTGCATCAGCCTGCCCCGTCGAGGGATCAGGGGTGGACGACGGCGATGCTGCGTTCACGTAGCATCCTGTAGAAACGGCGCGGGTCAGGTGTCAAGCACCACCACCGTTGGGCTACCAGCTCGCGGTCCCCTGGCACGGCTGGTCTGCCTCGCCCAGCTGGCGCTCCTGTTGGCCCTCTTGCCTGTCGGTTGCTCATCCTCCGCAGTCGGCGGGGAGGCACCAGTGGCGGCGTTGGGCACGCTCGATTCGGAGCCCGAATTTCGTCCGCTAATGCGGCGCTGGGTGCTCGGATCAGCTGCTCAGCGACAGGCTCTGGACGACGATCTCGAGGCCTTCGCCAAGCGGTTTCCGGAGGGGCATTTGGTTCGCATGGCGAAGGCCTTGCGGGCCTGGAATGCCCTGGACCGGAGTGATCTGGACCAGGCACGCAGCTTGGCTCAGGTCGGCTTGCTGGGACCACCGGGGGTCCCCAACGACTTGGCGATGCTGGTGGTAGGGGCTGCCGATCGGCGCGCCGGCAAGCACCTCGAAGCCCTCCGGCGTCTCAGTCTTTTGCTGCACAAGATGCTCGACAGTTACGCCACTGCGCTGCTCAACGAGGAGCTGGTCGAGGCTGCCATCGGTGCTCGGCGCTGGCGCGACGCGGTGCGTTTCATGGAGGTCTGGCAGCGGGAGGCCGAGCCGGGCGCTGCCCGCGCCGTGACGGTGCGCATCGAGGCTTTGTTGACGGCGGTGCCGGCCAAGGAGCTTTACGCAGCCCTCCATGATCGGGGGGAGCAAGGGGAGTCGGAGAGCGGCGTTGAGATGGCGCGACTGGTGGCTCAGCAGCTTGCCGTGAAGGTGGTCGCCGCCCGGGACGCACCCCTCGCTCGACTACTCTTGGCAGGCCATGGTGTCCTGCTCGGTCGCTACGGAGAGGCGGTGGCTAGGCTGGCCGCGGACACCACGCGAGGGCAGGTTAAGGCGCGTACCGTTGGGCTGTTGCTGGCCCTCGGAACGCCGGCGCTCAGACGGCGCAGTGCGGACGTGGTGGCGGGCATGACCTTTGGTCTCGGCCTACCGGGCTCGCAGGCTCGTCTGGTGACCCGACCAGAGGGCACGAGCGCCGCTGAGGTCCGCCTGGCGCTCGGTGAGCTTGCTGCCGAAGGTGCGGCGGTCATCGTGGCCGGCATCGACGCCGAGCGGAGCGGGGAGGCGGTGCGTTACGCTCGGGCCAACTCCCTTCCGGTCATGCTCTTGACCCCCGACGCCAGCGGGACGCACCGAGCCGAGCCGGTGGTCTTTCTAGTGGGCGAGGAACCGGTGGCCACGGTGGGCGTGTTGTCAGGCGCTCTGCGCGAGGCGGGGGCCAAGGTGGTGGCCGGGCTCGGCACTCCATTGCGAGCGGGCCAGGCTGAGGATGGGCGGTTGGGTATTGGGCTGCAACACCCGTGCAGTCCGCTGCCCGCCGCGGCCGAGCTCCGTGCCGAGCTGGTGGGTGCGCTCTTGGTTTACGACGGCGCTTACTGCAATCGAGACATTTGGGCTCTCGCCGAGTTGCTCCGCGTGCCCGTGGGGATCGGGCTCGGCGCCTCGTCGGTGGGCAAGCCAGCGGCAACGGCGCAGCTGCTCTCGGCTGGGGTGTTCCCGGTCGATCCCGACCGACCGGATCGGCGGCTGAGCGCCTGGCTCGGATCGCAGCGGGGCGTGCCGAGCTGGTGGACCGCCCTGGGGCGAGACGCCGCCGTGCTTGCCTGGAGCGCCGTTCAAGATCTCGAGGAGGCGGCCACCGAAGACCTGGAAGTGAAGGCTCGCCGGGTCGAGGCTACCAGCGCCCTGGCCGCCGCAAGGGCATCGCTGTGGACCAGCGAAACGCTTGGTTTCGGCAGTGACCGACGGATCCACCGCACCGTCGAGGTGCTCTCAGGAGCCTCGCGTGGCGAGCCTTGATCCAGTGCCGCTGCCGCCGGACCGTGAGGGACGGCTGCGGCTCGGGTTGCCGACCAGGCGCGCCACGGTGCGGCTCGGTCGGCGGCTGGCCAGGGTTCTGGACGTCGGTGACCTCTTGCTCTTGGCCGGCGATCTGGCGGCTGGGAAGACATTTCTGACCCGAGCCTTGTGTCGCGGGTTGGGCGTTGCTGACCAGGTGCGAATCACCAGCCCGTCCTTCGCCTTGGTGCACGAGTACTCGGGCGCGCCGAGCGCGGCTGCGCCAGCTGGATTGGCGATCGTCCACGCCGACCTATATCGAATGGGTGACGCTGCCGATGTGACGAGTCTGGGGCTTCGTGAGCGGCGTGCCGACGCCCTGGTCGTGGTCGAGTGGGGGACCGGCTACGCCGAGGCGCTCGGCGGTGGCGGCCTGGAGCTCGAGCTGGTGGTGGAAGATGCGGGTCGGAGTGCCTCGCTGTGGGCCAGCCAGGCCGACCAGCTCGCCCGGGTCGTGGAAGCGATCGGCCTGGGCATCGGCTCGTGATACAACCGCCCCCCAGTGAGCAAGCGGGCCTTGAGCATCTTCGGCTGGTTGCAGCCGGTCGCCGACTCGGCGGTGTACTGGCTCGAAAACGTTGGTCACCTCGTCTCGCTCACCGCCAAGACCATCGTTTGGCTGGTGCGGCCGCCGTACCGTATCTCCCGCTTTCTGGGCGCCATGGACTTCATCGGCGTTCAGTCCATCTTCATCGTCGGGCTGACCGGCATTTTCAGTGGCATGGTGCTGGCGCTGCAGATGACCTACGCGCTCCGTGCGTTCAGCGCCGAGGGGCGGGTTGGGGGCATCGTGGCGGTGTCGCTCTTCCGGGAGATGGCGCCGGTGTTTTCCGCCATCATGGTGACCGCTCGAGTGGGCAGCGCGACCGCGGCCGAGCTCGGCAATATGCGGGTCACCGAGCAGATTGACGCGATCACCACCATGGGCGTCAGCCCCATCCAGTTCCTGTTGTCGCCGCGGCTGTTGGCCAGCGTGGTGATGGTGCCGCTGTTGTGCGTGCTCTACATGTCGGTGGGCATGGTGGGCGCCTATATCGTGGCGGTCATCTGGCTAGGCGGCGACCCGGGCGTCTTCGCCCAGAGCATCAAGGACATCGCGGTCCCCAGGGATCTGTTCATGGGCCTGGTGAAGGCTGCCGTCTTTGGTTTCCTGGTGTCGGCCATCTCGTGCCGTCACGGCTTCTTCGCTCGCGGCGGTGCGAAAGGTGTCGGTCTGGCGACCACTCGCGCCGTGGTCGAATCCTGTGTCGCTATCTTGATCGTCAACTACGCGCTCACTCAGCTACTCATCGACTTGGATGCCCCCTGAGCGCTTCGGCTGTGGTTCCACGTCTCACGGTGCAGCTGGGGTTTGTCTGGTCTGTGGCCGAGGCTGATACCCCGAGAGTTCGGGCGCCGTGCCCTTGGTCATGTATGATGTTCAGGGTTGAATCAGCGGATTTTCGGGAGCAGATGTGACGGTTCGTTGCGGCCCGGCCAGAGCTGACCAGCAGGAGGAGCTGCGGTGGAGCTGAGGGAAGGCGCGGTCATCGCGGACCGGTTTCGGCTCATTCGCCAGCTGGGCAAAGGTGGCATGGGCGAGGTCTGGGCCGCCCAGCACGCGTCGCTCGACATCCCATGTGCCGTCAAGTTCATTCACGCCGAGTCCGCCGAGAAACCCGAGGTGCGTGCTCGCTTCGAGCGGGAGGCGAAGGCGGCCGCGCAGCTCAGAAGCAGCAATGTCGTCCAGATCCTCGACTATGGCGTCTTTGAGTCGACCCCATATATCGCCATGGAGTACTTGGAGGGCGAGCCGCTCAATGCTCGTCTCAAGCGTCGCGGTCGGCTCGATGCTCATGAGACCGTCCGCATTGTTGCCGGTGTTGGAAAGGCGCTGACCAAAGCCCACGCTGCAGGCATCGTCCATCGGGATCTGAAGCCCGAGAATATCTTCCTGGTGCCTGACGACGACAGTGAGGTGGCCAAGGTTCTCGACTTCGGAGTCGCCAAGAGCACCAAGACGTTGGACAGCAACACCCGCACCGGCGCTTTGCTCGGCACACCGTTCTACATGAGCCCCGAGCAGGCTCAGGGCATCAAGGCCATCGACCACCGTGCTGACCTGTGGTCCCTCGCGGTGGTGACCTATCGTTGCTTCACCGGGGAGCTGCCCTTCAAGAGCGAGGCGCTGGGCGACCTGCTCATCAAAATCGTCACCCAACCGATACCCGTGCCGTCTCATTCCGTTCCCGGCCTGTCCGAGGGGTTTGATGGTTGGTGGGCCCGGGCGGCCCAGCGTGAGCCCGACTACCGCTACCAGACGGCCAAAGAGCTGGTAGACGCCCTCAAGCTCGCCCTCGGCGTCAGCATGCCCTCGACGCTCGGCTCGACACCCATGCCGACCGGACAAGGGCTCAGCCCGCTGCACGGTGCCTCAATGGCCCAGCCTGCCGCAACGGTGGTGGCTAGCGCCGCGAGCATGGCGGGGCCAGCCTATGCCCACCCGCCGCCAGAGGCGATGCCATTTCAGGGGGCGACCAACGTGGGTCACCTCGGCTCGGGGATCCAACCGATACCGAATCTGAACGACAGCGGTACCGCAGGATCGGTCGCTGGGGTGGCCGCCCCGCCCAAGTCGAGCTCAGGGGCGAAGGTGGCCGTCATCAGTGCGATGATCGGGATGGCTGCTGTCGTATCAGTAGGTGCAGTTGTGTTGCTGCGTGACGGCTCATCGGACTCGACCGCTGGGGAGGGTGAGAGCGCTACAGAGGTCGCCACTCAGCCCGACGAGGGGGTGACGGCAGGCGGCACCGCGACTCCTGACGACGCTTCCGAGCTCACCGGCGCTGGGGGGGCGTCAGCGGACGGTAGCGCCGAGTCGACCCGTAGCGCCGCTTCAGCTGATAGCGCAGCGCCGGCCGATTCGGCCGACCCGCTCGAGCCCCCGCCGCCAAGCGGAGGGTCCGGCCAGGTGGCGGTCAAGCCCAAGGCTCCGGGCAAGCCTCGGCAGCCGCCCGCTCCGACGAGCCTCGACATTCCCGTCACGCCCAAGCCGGCCAACACCTTGGACCCCGGGTTCTAGAGCGACCGCTGGGCAATTGCCCTCGCGACGACAAGCTCATCTGCGCTAGGCTGGGCCCAGGAGATCACCATGTTGCGCAAGTTGCTCCTCCTGCTCGCAGTCTTGCTGGCCACCACCGGCGTGGCCCATGCCCAACCATCGGATGCGGATCGAGCCACCGCGCGGGCGCTCTACGTCGATGGACAAAAGGCCTTGGCCGCTGGGGATTTTCAGGCTGCGGCCGACAAGTTCCTGCGAGGCGAATCGTTGTTCCATGCGCCGACGATGCTGGTGGGTCTGGCCCGCGCTTACGTGGGTCTCGGCAACTACGTTGGGGCCATGGAGAGTTACAACAAGGTCATTCGAGAGGAGCTGCCCGAGAAGGCCCCGAAGGCTTTCGTCACCGCCGTTGAGGAAGCCAAGAACGAGGTAGTGGGCCTGGATGAGAAGATCGGCTGGGTGACCATCTCGGTGGACGGGCCGAGCGACCCGGTCGTGATGCTCGACGATGGTGAGGTTTCGGTCGCCTCGCTGGGCGTGAAGCGGGCGGTCAACCCAGGGGAC
>JAUVCD010000353.1 GCA_030590865.1 Myxococcales bacterium
ATCCGGGGGAGGTGCGAGAGCCTACCCCAGCGGCGCCGGGCAATCATGTCTTCTTCGGCGTTTCCAGGTGAGCTCGATCCCCGCTGCCCCGCCGCCTGTAGCCTCACGAAAGCCGCCGTTTCGGCCACCACCGCGGGTCACCGGTGGCGCTGAGACTGGTGGCTGACACCGGACGCAGGAATGGCAGCCAGGATAGACGGCCTCGCAGATGAAACGGCTTTGTTGTTTGTCGCTGCCCAACCGCGGACGATAATCGCGGGCTCACCCATGACCACGACGCTCGGCATCGATCTGGGCACCTCCAAGTGCTGCGTCCACGTCTTCGAGGGCGGCGCGGCGCGCCTCGTGACCAGCGCGGACGGACGCCCCTGCACGCCGTCGGTGGTAGCCTTCGGCGACGACGAACAGGTGCTAGTCGGAGCTGCGGCCCAACGACAGGCCACGACCAATGCCGCCCGCACGGTGTTCAATGTCAAACGGCTGCTCGGCAGAAAACACCACGCACCGGATGTGGAATGGCTCAGTGACGTCTGTCCCTATCCCCTGGTCGCCGCAAGCAATGGCGACTCGTGGGTTCAAATCGACGGGAAGAATCATCCTCCACAAGAAATCGCCGGACTGCTGCTCGAGCACCTGAAGACCACCGCTGAGTCCCAGCTAGGTGGCCCGGTAGAGCGGGCCGTCATCGCGGTGCCGGCGCTGTTCAACGACCTGCAACGCCAGGCCATCATCGAGGCCGCGACCTTGGCAGGCCTGGACGCCAGGCTGATCGCCGCGACGACCGCGGCGGCCCTGGCCCACTGCGCCGCTAGTCCGCGGCAACGCCGCCTCGCGGTATTCGACCTGGGCGGCGGCTGCTTCGACGTGTCGCTCATCGAGCAGCTGCCCGATGGGCTGCGAGTGCAGGCAACCGCAGGGGACACGTTGCTGGGCGGCGAAGACTTCGATCGTCGCCTGGTCGCCCACCTGGTGGAGCGTTTCTACGAGACCGAAAGGGTCGATTTGGGCGGCAACCCAGAGGCCCTGTCCCGGCTGCACGAGGCGGCTCGAGCCGTCCGACACGAGCTGTCGATCCAGCCGCAGTCGCTGCCGCTCCACTTGCCATCCATCGCCTCCCGAAGCGGTGAGCCATTGGCGCTGCACCACGACGGGCTGACTCGCGACCAGCTGGTGCAGCTCACCCAAACGGAGCTCGATGCCCTGACCGAGCCCAGCGCCTGGGTGCTCGAGGACGTGGGACTCGGCACCGACGACATCGACGAGCTAGTGCTCTTGGGCGGCATGGCACAGATGCCTGCAGTGCGAGAATCGGTGGAGCTGATGTTCCGAACCCGAGCCGAGCCGATCGCCAATCCCGATCTCGCAGTGGCCAAAGGAGCAGCCCTGGCCGCGGCCATTCTCGATGGTGAGCTGGACATCGCCCTCGAGGAGGTCACCCCCCACTCGCTGGGAATCAAGGTGCGGGGGGGCCGGTTCAGCCCCATCATCCCGCGGAGCCACCACCTTCCCTGCCGGGAAGAGAAGGTCTTCACCCCGGCCCGTGAGGCCCAGGACCACGTCTTGTTCGAGATCTATCAGGGGGAGAGCGAGCTGGTGGTGGACAACGCCTACCTGGGTCGCTTCACGATCGACGGCCTGCAACCGAGGACGCCCCTGGTGCTCGAGTTCGCTGTCGATCACGACGGACTGCTCCATGTCGCCTCCATAACGCCGCACACAGGTGAGCTGGTCTCCGTCGATCTGCAGCGGTCAGGCGGCTTGAACGAGACTCAGATTCGTTCGCTCAGAGCCGACCAGCAGCGACGCAAAGCGTCGCCTCGAGCCCCTGAGGCCAGCGGACCGGCCGACGCCCCCCCCAGCGCTCCCACCCCTTGGCTGGCCGAGGCGGGCCAGCTATCGCCGCCCGCTGTTCACGCCGCAACCGCGCCCACGATGACCGCCCCGAAACGTCTCCGCTCCTCGATGCGACCGCCCCGTCCGCCCCGCAATCTCTCAGAGCCGCCGCCAGCAACGCTCCAGCTGGCCGACGATGCCTTGGTGGGCGAGATCCTTGGTGGGCGTTACGAAATCATGAGCATCATTGCCGATGGCGGGATGGGACGGGTCTATCGGGCCCGTCACCAGCTGTTGAACCGGACCTTTGCGGTCAAGGTGCTGCACAACGAGCTCGCCGCAAACAACGAGCTGGCCGAGCGGTTCGTCAGAGAGGCCCAGGCAGCCGCCACCATCGCCAACGAACACGTGGTGGCCATATCGGATTTCGGGCGGCTTGACGATGGCACCGGCTACTTCGTGATGGAGTTCCTCGATGGCATGACGCTAGGCGACCTCATCGACGAGCGTGGCGCCTTGCCCGCTGCGATGATCAGAGACCTGGGCTCCCAGATCGCCACCGGGCTGAACGCCGCGCACCAGGTCGATGTCATCCACCGAGATCTGAAACCGGCGAACGTGACCTTGGTCGAGCGCGGCGGTCGCCCTTACTTCTGCAAAATCGTGGACTTTGGCATCGCCAAGTGCGCGACCTCGGACAGCTCACGCAAGTTGACCCACGTGGGCGCGCTCTTGGGGACGCCCCACTACATGGCCCCCGAACAAGTGGATGGCGAGGCGGACGCCCGCACGGACATCTACGGGCTGGGCGGCGTGCTCTACCACATGGCCACCGGCACGCCGCCTTTCCAAGGAGACAGCGTGCTGAGCATTCTGCTCAAACATCGGTCCGAGCCCCCCCAAGCGATCCGCGAGCATGATGTCGCGGCTCATTTTCCCGAAGCGCTCGAAGCGGTGATCCTCAAGTGTCTGAGCAAAGACCCTGACGATCGCTACGGCTCGGCCCTAGAGCTCATCGACGCCCTGACCGAGGCGTGACCCGTCAGCGGCAGATCACAGGCTCCAGCTGGCAGCCTCAAGGGCGCGACTGGCCTCGTCCTGCTTGGTCGCCCAGCGCGCATCGGGCTGCGCCACGGCCTCGGCGATGGCCCGCGGATCGTCGCCTCTCTCGATCCCCAGGCGAGCCTCGGCTGAGCCGGTCAGTAGATCGAAGGCCGGAATGTCATCGACGAACTCGTAAGGTTCGGTTCGAAAGCGAAACTGCTCGGGCGCCTGTCGCTGGGCCAGGGCAATCATGGCGACATAGGTAGCGACGGGCCGGAAGGCCAAGGGGTCGATCACGTGGATTTGGACGCCCTGACAAGGCTGGCCGGCATGCTTGTGAAACGTGGGGACGAAGGTCACCGGTCGCGGCCGAAAGCCTGGCAAACCGAGACCCTCGAGGCTGCGGGCAAGGCGCGCTCCGTCGAGCCAGGGAGCCCCGCTCAGCTCAAATGGCCGGGTGTGCCCTCGACCTTCCGACAGGTTGGTCCCCTCGATGAGGCAGCCACCTGGATAGACCAGAGCGGTCTCGAAGGTCGGCATGTTGGGAGAGGGCAACACGAAGGGGCGATCCCAGCTCGGCGCCATCGCGCTGCGGTCCCAACCAGCCACCGGTAGCGCACTCACGGCACCATCGGGGCCGAGCGGCAGGCCATCGGCTGCGGCGTGGAGCAAGACCATCTCCGCCAAGGTGAGGGCATGACGAATCGGGACCGGCTCCCACCCGACGAAGGACGTGAAGCCCTCGTCCTGGGACCGGCCCTCGACAGATGCGACAGAGCCAGAGATGGGATTGGGGCGATCGAGCAAGACGACGTGGACGCCTTGAGCCGCAGCCGCTCGAGTAGCCAGCAGGGCGGTCCAAATGAACGTATAATACCGTGCGCCCACATCAACGAGATCGATCAAGAGCAGATCGAGCGGCTCGAGATCTGAAGCCGCGGGCAGCAGATCGTCGAGACGATCACCATAGAGACTGACCACCCGCGCTCCGGTGCCGGGATCACATCCGTCGGCGACCCCCACCATGTCCTGAGCCGCACCGCCAAAACCGTGCTCTGGCCCGAAGATCGTGTGGGGCACAATCCCTTCACCGGCAAGCACGGCGACTAGTGGCCACAGCTCGCGATTCACGCTGGCGGCGTGCGCCAGGACGCCAAGCGTTTGGCCCTTCAGGCGCGCCTTGAGGGACTCACAGGCCGCCAGCCTATCTACACCGAGCTCCACGAAATCCTCTGGCCAAGCTACTGACGCGGGAGACCGTGTCAACGTCCGATTGCTCGACCCCAGCAGTGTATGCAACTGTGTGTACTGGGCCACTACCTGCCGCTCCCAGTTACGGTCACTCGTTCATGCATGCTAGCTTTGAAACTCCGGCGGACTGGTTCCCCGCGCCCCTCCATCGCTGATGACACTGCAGACCGGCCAGATCCTCGACGGCAAGTACCGGATCATCCGGGAGCTCGGCAGCGGGAGTATGGGAGCGGTCTACGAGGGGGAGAACATCCAGATTTGTCGACGGGTGGCGATCAAGGTGTTGCTACCCGCCGTGGCGCGACGCAGTGAAACGGTGCAGCGCTTCGAACGGGAGGCCCAGGCGGCTGGACGCATCGGCTCGGAGCACATCGTCGATGTGCTCGATCTCGGCGTCATGGCCGACGGCGGCTTCTACATGGTGATGGAGTTTCTCGAAGGGATGACGGTAGGGGACCGCATCCGCTCACAGGGACGCCTCCATCCCCGGGACATCGTCCCGATAGCCCAGCAACTGCTCACCGGCCTCGAAATGGCTCACGAGGCGCAGATCATCCATCGGGATCTCAAGCCGGACAACGTGTTCTTGATGCGCGAGCATGCGGGCCAGCCGGACTTCGTGAAGATCCTCGATTTCGGTGTGTCAAAATTCAACCCCCTCAACAACGAAGAGGGGATGAGCATGACTCGCACCGGGACCGTCGTGGGCACGCCCTTCTACATGGCTCCAGAACAAGCCAAGGGCGCCCGGGACATCGATGCCCGAAGCGATTTGTACTCGGTGGGCGTCATCCTCTACGAGGCAATCACCGGCCAGGTCCCATTTCACGCGGGCACCTTCAACGAGCTGATTTTTAAGATCGTGCTCGAAACGCCACCTCCACCAGAGACCTTCGTGCCCGACCTGGATCCGGCCTTCGGTCGCATCGTGCGCCGGGCCATGGCCCGCGAGGCGAGCGGTCGCTTCCAGTCGGCTGCCGAGTTTCGCAACACCCTGTCGGTGTGGCTCCACACCGGCCGGGACGGCACCGAGGGCCACCTCACGCCACCGCCGCCAGCGAGCGTAGACCTCGACTGGAGCGACGAGGAGGAAACCCACATCACCGATCCTGGTGATATGGACATGGATGGCGCCAAGACCCTGGTCGCCGAGCCACTCTCACCGCTGGTCGCTGGGGGGCTGGACTTCGCGGATCCAGACGACGGTGCAGCCACGCTCGTCGCCGAGCCGTTGTCGCCAGCGGCCACGCTCCCGTCCACCAAGCCGCCCGCCCGTCGCGGACCACCTCGTCGACAACGCGAGCAACCCCAACCAACGGCCGAACCGCAGCAGCAGCCCAAGACGGCCCAATTACCTTCCGTGGCGCCTCAGGCGCTCGCGCCCAGCTCGTTGCCCGCCAACGCGCCGACCCCAGTACCTGGCAGGAGCCCGGTGCGGGCCACCGTACCCCTGCCGGTGGCTAGCCCAGAGGAGCCCGCCTGGCCGGTGGCCGCCGGAGTTCCAGGTGTGCCAGGGCGGACCAAGCCCGTCGCCATCATCGGGAGCGTGGTCGCCGCCATCACCGTCGGCGCTCTAGCGGGTGTTCTGTTGCTCAAGACCCCAGACGGCGAGAGCGCCGAGTCGGACGAGACGGTCGGGGCTGGCAGCCAAGCGGCCAATCGAGCCCCAGATGAGCCACAAGACGACAGCGCGGAGGATCCCCCTCACAACGGCGACGATGAGGTCGCTCAAGCGGGCGACGAGGATGACGACGGTGACGACGACCAGGGCAACGAGCCGGTAGCATCGGATGACGACGACGCCACCAGCGCCCCTACGACCGCGCAAACGACCGTCGCTCCGCCGCCACCGAAGAAGACGGCGAAGGCCCCGCCACCCAAACCGCCGAAGAAGACGGCGAGCGCCCCACCGGCGAGCACGAAAACCGGCACGACGACGGGTAAACCGAAAAAGCCCAAAGGACGTAAGATCAACACGGAGCTCTGAACGACAGGTCCACTTACCAGTTGCTAGCTTTGGTTGGCAAAGCTAGGCCCAGGCGCATAGGATTGGGATAGGATAGGACTCACATGCCGCTGCAGCCCGGCGAAATAATCGAAGGCAAGTACCGCATCATCCGTTTGGTCGGCGAAGGCGGCATGGGCGCGGTCTACCTAGGCGAGAACACGCGCATCAAGCGTCAGGTCGCCATCAAGGTGCTCCATGCCGCGGTCGCCGAGAAGACCGACGTCGTGCAGCGCTTCGAGCGAGAGGCACAAGCCGCCGGGACCATCGGCTCAGAGCACATCGTGGAGGTGCTGGACCTGGGAAGCCTGCCCTCAGGTGAGCGCTTCATGGTGATGGAGTTCCTTGACGGCGAGGATCTGACCAGCCGCATCAAGCGCAAGAAGCGACTGATGCCCGGCGAGGCCACCGACCTCATCGCCCAGATCCTCGAAGGACTGGCCGCAGCCCACGACGCCAGCATCATCCACCGGGACCTGAAACCCGACAACATCTACATCGTGCAGAATCGGGCCGGTCGGGCCGACTTCGTCAAGATTCTCGACTTCGGGGTCTCGAAGTTCTCCGCCCTCGACGCCGAGATGAGCATGACGCGCACAGGCGCGGTCATGGGCACACCTTATTACATGTCCCCTGAGCAGGCGAAGGGCGGCAAGATCGATCAGCGGAGCGATCTCTACGCCATCGGCGTCGTGCTCTATCAGACGCTCACGGGCCGGGTCCCCTTCAACGCCAGCTCGTTCAACGAGTTGCTCTTCAAGATTGCCCTGGAATCGCCTGAGCCGATCGAGACCGTGGTGCCCGACATTCCGGCCTCCTTCGCCGCCATCGTCACCCGGGCGATGCAGCGTGATCCCGCAGCCCGCTATCAGTCGGCCCGGGAATTCAAAGAGGCGCTCACCACCTGGCAGATGATGGCCCCACCGGCCGACCTGCCGAAGACCGAGGCGCTGCCCGCGATGCCGGACCTGACGGCGCCCATGCCAACCCCGGCAAACCTGCACCTCGCCCAATCAGGTCCGAACCTCGGCCAGTCCGATCCCCACCTCATGGCTGGCGCCATTCCCGGCACCCGAGCGCCCCAACCGTCCATCCCGGGAACCCACACGCCCGCGGCCGCACTCTCGGTCACCCAGGCCGCCATCCCAGGGAAGAAGAAGAGCCCCGCGCTCGTGGTCGCCCTGGTCGCGGTGTCGATGGCCATTCTCGGAGCCGGCGCTGCAGGCGCCTACATTCTGACCAAGACGGAACCCGAATCGGTTGGTGTGCCCACCGCCGCCGCCGAACCTGCCGACGAGCCGACCGCCGAGCCTGCCGAGCAACCGCCGGACGACGATACCGACGAGAGCACCGACGAGAGCACCGACGAGGGCACCGACGAGGACACCGACGAGGGTACCGACGAGGGCACCGACGAAGACACGGACGAAGGCACGGACGAGGGTACCGACGAAGGGACTGACCCGCCGCCGAAGCCGACGACGACCGCCCCGCCGGTCCGTCCCAAGACCCAGACGCCGAAACCACCGCCGAAGAAGGATGACCCGCCACCAGCGGCCTCCTCGTCTCCGCCGCCGACCAAACCGCCCAAGAAGGGGCGGGTCATCAAGACAGAGCTGTAGATCCAATGAGCCGCGCGAACCGGGCACTGACCCGTCGAGGCTCCCCAAGGCCGTGAAGCGACGCAAGAAGCCCAAGAAGCAGGCGGACAAGCGCCCCGCCTTTGCGCGCTCCTATCCGCGTAACCCAGAGATCGATCGGCTGCTCCAGGCATTCGAAGCTGGCAACTATGGGCTCGTGCGGAGCGAGGCAGGAGCCCTGGCCGAGCGCACCGACGACGATGCCTCACGGGACGCTGCGCTCGACCTGCGACGGCGCATCGAGCCCGGCCCAACGTCGGTCTACTTGTGGGCGATCGGCGTCGCGCTCGTGGTGTTTCTGTTCGGCTACTACTTGATGCAGAGCCACTAGGGCGCCGACACAGTCATTTCCGAACCGCGGCGTCAGCCCAACGACACGGGGCGGCGGGCGCCAGGAAAAACGGCGGCTTGTGGCCCAGGCTGGGAGGTCACGAAATCGCGGCCCTCAGACTCTCGTCCACTATGGCGAGCAGTTCGTCGAGATCGGCGTCGGCGATGTTCAAGGGCGGCGCCACGTAGACCACGTCGCCCAGCGGCCGAAGATAAGCGCCTCGGCGGCGAGCCTCTTCGAACACTCGCCAGCCGCCTTTTCCCAGGTAGCCGCCATCGCCAGCCAAATCCAACGCACCCACCATCCCCAGGGAGCGCCAGCTCTTCACTCCTGGGTGCCGACCGAGTTGCTCGAAGGCCGCCGCGATGCGACGAGCCTTGGGCGCGGCCCGTTCGATGATCTGCTCGTCTCGGTAGATGGCGAGCACTTCCCGCGCCACAGCAGCGCCGAGCGGATGACCGCAATAGGTGTGGCCATAGTAGAACGCACGATCCGGCGCGCCGTAGAAGGCCTCGAAAACCCGGTCGGTCGCCAGCGTGGCCCCCATCGGCAAGACGCCGCCTGAGAGACCTTTTGCGGTGCACAGGATGTCAGGCTTCACGCCCGCCTGATCGCAGGCCCACATGGTCCCGGTGCGCCCGTAGCCCGTGAAAACCTCATCGGCAATCAACAGCACGTCATACCGGTCACACAAAGCGCGCAGGTGTTTCAAATAGTCGACCCCATAGATGCGCATCCCTGCTGCACCTTGGATCAGCGGCTCGACCACCACCGCAGCGATGGCGTCGCCGTCCTGCCTGAGGAGCTGCTCGACAGCCTCGAAAGCTCGGCCGTAGGCTTGTTCGGCAACCTCGAGTGGCGGCACGGGCACATGAGCGCATTCGAGCACCACTCCGGCGAAGGGCCGCCGGAACACCTCCACCCCACCGAGACCGGTGGCGCCGATGGTGTCACCATGGAAGGCGCCTTGCAGGGCGACGAAGCGCTGGCGCTCACCGTGGCCCTCGTTGTGCCAGAGCTGCAAGGCAAGCTTGATCGCTGCCTCGACGGCGGTGGAGCCATTGTCGGAGAAGAACACGTGCTCCAGCCCCTGGGGCGCTATCGCACATAGCTCTTCGGCGAGCCGCGCCGCCGGCTCGTGGGCGATGCCCGCAAGCGCCACGTGACACATGCGCTCGCTCTGTTCCCGCAGCACCTGAACGAGCCGCGGGTGCCGGTGACCCAGCAGCGCCACCCACCAGCTGGCGTTGGCATCGAGATAGGCCTTGCCGTCCACGTCGAAAATGCGTGATCCTTCGGCGCGCTCGATGACCAGCGGCTCGGTCTCGGCGATGTACTGTTCCATTGGGGTGTAGGGGTGCCACACCCGGCGCTTGTCCATCTCGACGAGCTGTCGACGGTTGCTCATCGCCCTTCCCTAGCATGTGGCGGGTCTTGCGCCTTCCCTTCCCGGACCCGCGCTGGGACGCCTATGATGAGCCCAGACGATGCCCGCCCTCCAGTTTCGACAATGGCTGATTGGAGCCTACGACCTTGGCATCAACCCACATGCTCACCTGGGCAAGCCCTTGGCGCTACGGGCCG
>JAUVCD010000294.1 GCA_030590865.1 Myxococcales bacterium
TCGTCTTGGGCGCGGGCTCTGTCTGGCTTGGGCGCCTGGCGATGGCCGCCACGCCACCGACCAATAAGGCGATGGCGCCTCCTGCGATCAGCCAGCGTCGACGATGGTGGGCGGCAGCTCCGAGCGATCCCTCTGGCGCCAACGAGGCGGCAACAGGTTGTGCCGCGGCGCCGTGACTCTGGGACTGCCAAGATGCTGCCGCCTCCCCACTGGCGGCCCAGTCGTCGTCCGGTCCTCCGCCATCGGAGCCCTGGCCGACGAGCGAGTCGTCCAAGACGTCGCCTGGCAAGCTGGCAAAGCTCCAGCCGGCTGCCACTCGTTTCAGCATGTCCGCTTTGCGGGCCATGCGGGTCGCGAAGATCTCGCTCATCAAGCTGGCGAGGGTGTCGCTGGCGACACCTTCGAAGGGCAGCTCCTGGGATGCCCGGATCAGCTCGAGGCGCATGTCTGCAGTCGTCTCGTAGCGTTCTTCGCGCTGCTTCGAGAGGGCCCGCATCACCACCGTCTCGAGTGCTGCCGGGTAGCCAGCGACCAGGTCTGACGGTTTGGGGATAGGCTCCTGGAAGATCGCCTGCAAGGTCAATAGCTCGTTCTTCCGCTTGAACAGTCGCTTGCCGGTCGTGAGCTCGAACAACACGATGCCGAGCGAGAAAATGTCCGAGCGGCGGTCGAGCGGCTCGCTGAGGCACTGCTCAGGAGACATGTAGCCGAACTTGCCCTTCACGTGGCCAGCGGAGGTGCGGGCCAGCCGGTCAGCCGTCAGCGCCACCCCGAAGTCGATCACCTTCACTCGCCCCAGATAGGTGAGGAACACGTTGTGAGGCGACACGTCGCGGTGCACTAAGTGTTGCGGCGTGCCGTCCGGGGCGGTCAGCTCATGGGCGGCGTGAAGGCCTGCGCAGGCTTCAGCCACGATGTGGGCGCCCAGCACGTGGTTCAGTGGTTGGTCCGCCTTGGTCAGTCGACGGATGAGCGTCGCGGCGCTCTCGCCTTCGAGATACTCCATCACCAGGAACAGCTCGTCGCCGTCCCGCCCGAACTCGTGCACATCCACCACATTGGGGTGGCGAATGCTGGCGACGATCCGGGCCTCGTCGATGAACATGTCGATGAAGGTCTTTTGCCGCGCCAGGTGGGTCAGCACGCGTTTGACCACCACGGGACGCTCGAAGCCCGCTGCCCCGACTACCTTGCCTAACAGGATCTCGGCCATGCCCCCCGTCGCCAGCAGGCCGACGATGGGGTAACGACCCAGGTTGTCGGGCAGGGAACCCATGGCTGGGGATGGTAGCGCCTAAGGCGCGGCTGCACGAGAGAAGTGCGGACCCGACCATGGTGGGGGGTGCTGGTGCCTCGCTCACTGCGTTGCTACCATCTCAATTCTACTTATGCCTGCATTCCGTCATGGCCTGTGGCTGGTTGTGTTGTTCTGGTTCGCCTCGTTCGTGCCGCCGGCGACTGCTCAGCCGGCGGTACCGGCAGAGGAGGCAACCGAGGACAACCGGACAAGAGCGCTCACCCTCTTCGATGAGAGTGAGCTGTTGTATCGGGACGGCAGTTTCGACGAGGCGGCCGCCAAGCTCGAAGAGGCTTACAGCCTGCACAAAGAGCCGATTCTGCTCTACAACTTGGCTCGCGCGCGGGACGGCAATGGCGAGTTCGAGGCGGCAGTGACCGCCTACCGGGAGTACCTCGACTCGGCTGAGGAGATCCGCGACCGCGGAGCGATCGAGCGGCGTATCGAAACGCTCAGTCAGCGCATCGCCGAGGAGAAGAAGCTCGAGGCGGAGCGCGCGCAGGCCAAGCAGAAGCTGACGGAGATGGAGAAGAAGGAGCAGGAGCGACCACCGGAGGGTGGGGACGGCTCGGTGCTCACCGGTCCGCTGGCGTGGGTGGTCATGGGGGTCGGTCTGGCAGGCGTCGCCGTGGGTGGCGTGCTCGGCGCGATGGCGAGCTCGAAACACGATGAGGCGACGGCCGAGCCGGTGCAGGTCGACGCGGTGGCGCGGCAGGACGAGGCCGAAGGTATGGCCCTCGGTGCGAACATCGCCTTCGCCGTAGGTGGCGTATTGGCGGTTGGGGGTGGCACCCTCGCCATCATTGGGCTGGTCGGTTCGTCCGAGCCCGAGGCGGTAGCCTACCGGCACCCGCCGAGGTTTGTGGGCGCCACCTGGCGCACCGAGTTCTGAAGGGGTGGGGTGCGCAGCGATGCCTAATCAGGGGAGCACAGGGTGGCCTTGGGCGTTGGCCGCGGCGGTCGCGGCGGTCGCGGCGCTGCTCGGTGGCTGCAGTGTCGATGAGCTCGACCTAGGCAACAAGGCCTGTCCCTGCGTCGACGGGTGGACCTGCGACGTCAGCCGCAACATCTGTGTGGCTGGCTCGGGCACCGGCGGTGCCGGTACCGGCGGCTCGGGCACTGGCGGCGCGGGTACTGGCGGTGCGGGCATCGGCGGCGACGGCGGTGCTGGGGCGGGCGTGCCTGGGGCGGTGATCGTGACGGATCTGCGGGTGACCTGGACGACGCCCAACTGGATTCGCTGGGAGTGGGATCTGGATGGCGTGCCAGACCAGCTGCTGGGCTTCGAGCTCGTAACCGGCGAATCGGAGGAGGACGTGACGAGCCGTTCGGGTACTGCGGTCGTGTGGACCGCTGACGAGAACCCAGAGCTGGGCCGCTACTTCTTGCCTGCCACCGGTAGCGAAGATCCGGTGGTCGCGACAATGACCGATCTGCACGATGCCGACACCCCGTACTTCGGCCAGCTCACCGCCACCGACACGGCGAATCGCACGACGGTGACGAATCTCGCCGGGGGGCGCACCACCAACCTGCCGAGCCACTCATTCGTGGTTTTCGACGACACCGATACGCCTGGTTATTCGATTCCCAGCAGCTTCGTGCTGAGCGACGTCGCACCCCATGCGGGCACCCACCACTACGACTACTTGTCGAGCTGCGTCGGCAGTGACGTGATCTGCTGGGAGACGGTGCGGCGCCAGGACCTGGGTATGGACATCTCGGCCATCTCCGAGGGGGTCTTCAGCACCACCGCCTATGTCGAATTCGCGCTGGCCGCCGGTGGTCCTGCGCCATCCTACTGGTCCCAGCTGCGCATCATGATGGGGACCTCGGGAGACCACTCGACCTACGAGTTGCCCGCGTGGACCATTCGAGCCGACGGTGCCTATCGTGTCTACCAGGTACCGCTCCGAGCGCTCTCTGACTCCAATGGGCCGATGCTTCCCACCGAGATGTCGCGCGACCTCTACGAGTTCGGCATCGGCGGCAGCTGGGTGAACGACACCCATACGAGAGTCGACGAGATCCGCGTTCACTGGTAGCGCGGCCGGGCCTCGTGATTCTTGTTAGTCTTGCCCTAGGCATCACCATGAGCAGCTCTGATCCAGACGCCCAGTCCCAGCGACATGCCGCTCTGCAGGCGCTGCAGCAGCGAGACTACGGTTGCTCTATCGACCAGTTGCGGCAGCATCTGAGGCAACATCCCAAGGATACTGAGGCCGAGCTCGAGCTGGGCATTGCCGAGCTGTTGTCGGGAGATCGCGAAGGCTTCATCTCTCGATTCCAGAAGCTCACCCCCCAGCTGGCCGCCGCACCGCCGACCGTGGGGCGGGCGCAGCGACTCTGGAATCAGTCTCGGCGCATTGCCAACGATATGGCTCGGGCGGCAGCCATTCTGGTGCTGGCCGGGATTCCCGCGACCGCTGCGGGGTGTGCCAAGAGTCCACCAGGCCCCTCGGAGCAGCCCGAAACCGAGCCGGTAGGGCCGACGGTCACGGTAGCACCGGCTGATCCGGTCACCACCTCTGCCGGTCTCGGCGACGAGGGAGGTGAGCCGGACACCGAACCGGTGGCGAGCGCTTCGCCCTCGGCCTCAGCTATGGCTACGGCCGTCCCATCGGTCACCGCGACCGCTCCGCCCGCCGCCACGACCACCAGGAGCCGGCCCTACCGTCCCAAGACTCGCTACGTGGTGGCACGGCCCAGCCCGGTTCCGTATTTCGCTCCTCCAGCGGGAACCTCGACGCCCAAGGTCAAGTGAACCACTCGGGCGATGGGGTCGAGCGACCGCTGCGTTACGCGGTGCTCGAGCTGACGAATCGCTGCAACCTGCGCTGTGCTCACTGCGGTTCCGGTTCGGGGCGAGCCCGAGAGCACGAGTTGTCTGCCGAACAATGGCAGCGGGTGATCACCGATCTAGCGGTCCTCGGCTGCCAGGAGGTCACCATGCTCGGCGGCGAGGTGTTTCTCAACCCGGACTGGCTGACCCTGGCTCGGCGAGTGCGCGACGCTGGCATCAGGCTGTCCATCATCACCAACGGGCTGTTGATCAATGAGTCGCGACTCGTCGAGCTTCATTCGTTGGACCTCGAGATTCTGGGTCTGAGCCTCGATGGCGCCGGTCCGGCGGGCTATCAGGCGGTCCGGGGTGTCGATGGGTTTGGTCAGCTGTGGGATCTCCTCCGTCGGATTCGCGACGAAGGCCAGTTGGAGATCAATGCCATCACCACCTTCAGCAGGCTCAACGTCGCCGAGCTAGAGCCGCTGATCGAGCTGTTCGATGGTGAGCAGATCAACTGGCAGGTGCAGTTCGCCAGCACTGGCTCGCCGCGCTTCGATCGGCGGCTGTTTGTGTCGCCAGACGAATACGGCCAGATCTGTCGCCGTATCGGCGAGGTCATGTTGGCGGCCGGCCTAGACAACCGGATCTCGACGATGGACGATTTCGGCTACTTCCCCATCGATCCTCGGCATCGCCTGCTCCACTTCCATTGGCCTGGCTGTCAGGCTGGGATCTCGGTGGTCGGCATTCGAGCCAATGGTGATGTGTTGGGCTGCTTATCGCTGGGCGATGCCTTCGTAGAAGCCAACGTCAGGGATCGCCCTTTGGGTGAGTTGTGGCCGGCAACCGACGCGTTCGACCGTTTTCGCCACAAGACCGCTGCCCAGCTACAGGGCGGATGCCAGCGCTGCCCCATGGCGGAGCGCTGTCTCGCCGGCTGTGCTGCCATGGCGGTCAGCTCGACCGGTTCCATCTACGACAATCGCCACTGTCTACGTCGCCTGGAGACCGATGGACTGCTGGCACAGCTCGCCGAAGGGTGAGCAACAGCGGTGCTCGCCGGGGGTTCTTTGGGGCCAGGGATCGGAAGCGCTCCTGGCTTGAGCCGGCGCTGCAAGCGGCAGGTACGTTGACGCCCGGTCCCTCTCCTCGTAGGCGAGGCGATGGTGAGCTACCCACACATTGAAGTTCGAGTCGACGGGGCGATCGGAGAGCTGCGGCTGAACCGGCCAGCGGATCGCAACGCCATGTCTCCCGAGATGGGTGAAGAGATCGTTCAGGCCGTTGCTGAGCTGAATGGTCACGACGAGCTGCGCTCGGTGCTGATCCTTGGTGCCGGCAAGTGTTTCTCCTCTGGCGGTGACTTTGCCTTGCTCGACCGACTCGCAGGCAGCCGGCCAGATGACGGGCGGCGTACGATGCGGACCTTTTACGGCAACTACCTGGCCATCCGTGAGCTACGGGTCCCCACCATCGCCTTGATTCATGGCCACGCGCTCGGCGCCGGGCTGTGCTTCGCGCTGGGATGCGACATCCGGCTGGCCGCTGAGGGTACCAAGGTTGGCATGACCTTCGTTCGGGTCGGTCTGCACCCCGGCATGGGTGCGACCTTCTTGTTGTCTCGGGCTGTCGGAGCGGCGCGGGCTGCCGAGCTGTTGTTGACCGGCCGGGTGATCGGGGCGCAACAGGCCCTCGACATCGGCCTGGTGAGCCAGGTCGTGCCGCCAGCCGAGCTCGACGCGACCGGGCGGGCGGTGGCCGAAGAGATCGCCCTCTGCGCGCCCATCGCTGTGGCGCAGCTCAAGGCGACCTTGCGTGACGACGGTCACCGGTCACTAGGCGAAGCGCTCGATCGCGAGGCAGCCTGTCAGGCCATCGACTACGCCACCGCCGACATGGCCGAGGCCATCGCAGCTTTTCGGGGTAAGCGCCCGCCTGCCTATCAAGGCAAGTAGGAGGGGACCGGGCGCCGCGGTGCGGGATCTGCAGCAGGGCTGCGGAATCTGCAGCGCTGACCTCTGCTTGGAGGTTCGGAGGCCTGCAGTTTCAAGGGGTTAGCTGAGCCCGATCGCGGTATGGCAATTGCTCTCTCTCAAGAGCCCAACCCATCACGACCTGATCCAACCGAGGTGCCCCGGATGACCAAGACGAGCTCGACTCCGCTCCTGCTGCTACTCGCCACGTCCCTGTTCATCGGCTGTGGCTCACAGACTGACGTTCTGACCGAGCCCGGCCCGAGCGCCTACCCCGGGACCATTCCCGACACCGAGCAGAGCTATTGCTTCGACGAGCTGACGGCCATCGATTGCCAGGCTGAGGGGGCTGGGTTCTTTGGGCAGGACGCCCAGTACTTGGGGGAGACTCTTGCCTATCAAGACCACGGCGATGGGACGGTCACCGATGAGATCACCGGTCTGATGTGGACCCAAACGTTCACCCAGACGAGCTGGGACCAGGCCTTTGTGGTGGCCGCTGAGCTCACCACGGGCGGCTACGACGACTGGCGGGTGCCGACGATCAAAGAGCTGTATTCGTTGATGAGCTTTGCCGGCAATACCGGGACGGGCACCCAAGACGAGCTGGCGGTTCCCGACGATGCCGTGCCGTTCGTCGACACCGATACCTTCGACTTCGAGTATGGCCAGGTCAATCGCTTCATTGACGCTCAGTATGTCTCTTCAACCCAATACGTCGGGACCACCATGGGCGGTGACGAGACCTTCTTCGGTCTCAACTTCGCCGATGGGCGCATCAAGGGCTACCCGATCCAGCGGCCGGGGGGCTTGAGCTACTACGCCTATTTTGTGCGCGGTGGCGGGGACTACGGGCAGAACGCCTTTGCCGACAACGGCGACGAGACCATCACCGACGCTGGGACCGGGTTGATGTGGATGCAGCACGACAATGGTCACTATGGTCACGGGGACGCGACCTATGGGGGCTTCATCTGGGCCGATGCACTGGCCTATTGCGAGGCGCTCGACCTGGCTGATCAAGACGACTGGCGGCTGCCCAACGCCAAGGAGCTTCAGTCTTTGGTCGACTACA
This sequence comes from Myxococcales bacterium, assembly GCA_030590865.1. GTDB lineage: Bacteria > Myxococcota_A > Polyangia > Polyangiales > Polyangiaceae > JAPYTK01. Next base: position 7,131 of record JAUVCD010000294.1, read on the forward strand.
CCCGGTCGCCCACCACCACTGACTCGCCAGCCATCGATCCCCTTTTTGGCACCACAGCCATCACCGTGGAAGACGGCAGCCAGAACTACCCCTTCTACTGGAGCGCCACGACTCACGTGGAAGGTAGCGCATCGAGGGCAGCCTATGTCGCCTTCGGCCAGGCCTTCGGCTTCATGACCGATCCGAATGGTGGCACGACCTTCATGGACGTTCACGGGGCGGGCTGTCAGCGCAGCGATCCCAAGGTGGGCGATCCGGCCGATTACCCAACGGGTTTTGGTCCTCAGGGTGACGTCATTCGGATCTACAATTTCATTCGCTGTGTCCGTGGGGGCGCCGAGATCACCACTCAGACCTCACCGGCCTCGACATGGCAAGGCGGAACCGGCGACCCTCCAGGGCCGGCAACCTGCACCATTGACGACGATTGTCTGGCCGAGGGCACCTGTCCGCCCGATGCGACCATGGGCTGCACCTGTGAGGACATTGGGGGCGAGAGTATCTGTGTCCCCGCCTGCAGCATCGATGCCGACTGCCCCACGGGCATGAATGGCGAGGAAATGGCCTGCCAGGGCGGAATGTGCGTGCCCGCAGGGTGAGCGGCGCGCTGCTGCGGCTCAGCAAGGGCCTCCCCGCCTAGCTGGTTTCGGCTGGGTGGACCTTGCAGTCGAGCGCCTGGTGAAGGACATTTCCATCATGGCTTCCAGGCGTTCGCTCTGTCTTGCTCCCCTGTTCCTGTCCGTTGCTGCGGCGGTCGTCGTCGTAGCGTCCTGCTCGGTGGTCAACTCGGTCGACGATCCCAGTGACCCAGGAGGCGGCGACGGGGGGACCAGCTCGAGCTCTTCAGGTGGGGGCAGCGGCGGCGGCGGCGGCGGGTTGCCAGGCTGCGGTGACGGTGAGGTCGAGGCGCCCGAAACCTGCGACGACGGCGGCGAGTCGGCCACCTGCGACGCCGATTGCACGGCCGTCGAGTGCTTGGACGGGGAGCACAACGCTACCGCTGGCGAAGAGTGTGACGACGGTGCTGAATCGGCCGCCTGCGATGCCGATTGCACGGCCGTGGTCTGTGGGGACGGCACGGCCAACGGGACGGCTGGTGAAGAATGTGACGACAGCAACATCCTGTCCGACGATGGTTGCTCGGCCGACTGTGCCATCGAAGGCGTCTGTGCCGATCCGGTGGCACTGAACCTCACCGACAACGGTAGCGGTGTGCTTACCGCTCAGGTGACGGCCTCCACCGGCGGGCCGAGCTTCGTCCCTGCAGCGGACTGTGACGGTCAGTCGAACATCGGTCAGGGATCGGACCGAGTCTACGAGCTCACGCTGACTGAGACCTCGAGTGTCCACATCAGCGCGTCCAGTCAGAGCTTCGACGTCATCGTGCGGCTAATGACCGCCGCCTGTAATGCGGCCACCGAGATTGCTGAAGACGGCCAGGGTGCCGATGGTTGCGCTGACGTCGGCGACATTGGAGCTCAAGAGGAGCTGGCCTATGCCAACCTGCAGGCTGGCACGTACTACATCCTCATCGACGGGGCCGGTCCGGACGATGTGGGCTCCTTCGTGCTCGACGTCGAGGTCTTCACCACCGTCTTGGATTGCCTGGATGCTCAGAGCAAGTTCCCAAGCATGGCGAGCGGTGCCTTCAGCATCGATCCCGACGGTGGGGGCGGCGATGCGCCCTTCGACAACTATTGCGACATGGACACCGATGGTGGTGGCTGGACGCTCATCGCGCGCTTCTCCAACGCCGACGCCAAGGACTGGATGCTCGACACGGGGGACTGGTGGTACGACAAGATCACCGTGGCTGGCGATCCCACGTCGCGCAGCCTGAACGCCGACATGATCTCACCGGCATTCTGGCTGGTGACGGGCAGCGAGCTGAAGATCAGTCGTAGCGACAACGCCGACGACGCTCACTTGCTGATGACCAATGCCAGCTGCCTCAACAGTCAGACGTTCCGGGCCTTCATCACCGGCTTCGGCGACTTCCGCAACAGTGCCATTTGGGGTGCTGATTCGGTGGCCGCAACCTGCGCTGCGGCGCTTGGTAACAACTATGCAGCGACCGGTGGGTTCAGCCAGGCGACTTGCTCGGCCGAGCTAGGAGCTCCCAATTCGATCAGCTTTTGGGCCGATTATAGCCAAGGAGACGGCGCCGTCATGATGATCGGCGGCGGAGGGTCGAGCTGCAACCGCGCCGATCACGGGATTGGGATTACCGAGGCCAACAGCGCAAGCTTCAACGACGGAGGGGTCGGAGAAAACGACTTCGGCGACGACGCGAGCTCAGGCCCGACCGGTTACGCGCTCAACCTGTTCGTGCGCTGATCAGAACTTGGCGCTGACCGTCGAATAGATGAAGTGCTCGGTCTTGGTGGCTGGCGTGGTGCATGCGCCCGTGGGGCCGGGCATGCAGCGCTTGATGTCGCCAGGGACGAAGAAGCCGTACATCCAGTCGAAGGTCAGCGGCTTCCAGGGGCTGTAGGCGAGCTTGAGATCGACCTCGTTGCCGAAGGTATCGAGCTCGGTGTCGTTGCCGTCGGCGTCGATCTCGCCATCCCGGCCGGCCATGCCCTTGAAGTGATGATAGGTGACCTTGGCGACCGCTCCGTCGAAGGGCTTGAAGCCGACTACTCCGCCCAGATCGGCCAGTCCACGCTGTTGGGTGTGGGCGACGCTGTTCAGGAAGAAGTCCATTTCGCCGTAGAATTTGTGGTTCGTCGCGTAGGGCACGTCGAAGGTCCTGAAGGTGTCGTCGGCCGTATCCGAGTCACCGGACAGGAAGTCGCCGAAGGCGCCGACGAAGGGCTTGGTCGGGACCTTGATGTCCATTTGGGCGCGGGCCGCTACTAACCAAGCGCTGTAGGTCACTCCGTGGCCGGCGGCCGGGTCGTTGTCGGCTCTGCCGAACTGGTAGTACCCCTCGGCCCCGTAGGACAGGCCGATGTCTGTCTTGCCGGTGACGATACCGCCTGCGGTGTACTTGCGCTTCTGGACCGCATCGTTGGCGTCGATGTCGACCATAAAGGTGAACCCGACCTCCAGCTCTTTCATCGGCGACACGTGTACGTTGGTGGCGATGACGTCCTTGTCGTCCATATGGGCGCGGCTGCCGTCGGGCAGCAGCGTCAGGGCGTGGTCCTCGCCCGTGCGAGCGTAGAACAGGTCGATGGCCACCATCTCGTCGGGCTTGATGATTCCCCGGAGGGCATCGAAGCTGCGGGCTTGCTCGAGCCAGCCCACCGTGCCGATGAGCCGGTGGTTTTCGTAGGCAATCTCCTGGCGGCCGAGCCGCATCTCGATTTGCTCGATGGGGAGCACCCGGAGGTAGGCCTGGTGCAGGTCGAAGCCGTCAGCGTTGTAATCGAAGAGGGTGTGGCTCTCTTCGCCGAAGGTGCGCACGTCTTGGAGCTGCAGGAAGACACCGAAGCGATTGGCATACATGGCCTCCATGCCGAGCCGCGCACGATGTCGGAAGTAATTGGTGATCCCACCGTTGACGAAGTCCTTCCCTTCCTCGTGGCGGTACCGCAACAGGTACTGACCGCTGGGGGTGATCTTCAGGTCGTCGGTGATGTCGTAGGTTCCATCCGCCGTTTCGGGCGGGGCCTCAGCAATGACCGCGGCGGTGGCGGCAGGCGGGCTGTCAGCGCCAGGTGGTGGGAGCAGCGGTGGGGGTGGTGGGAGCAGCGGTGGAGGTGGTGGCGCTGTCGGCGGTGGCGTCGGGACGACCGGTGGCGGAGGCGGCGGGTCAACGGGTGGCGGAGGCCCTGCTGGCGGCTGAGCTCCGTCCGGCGGTGGGGGCTCGGCGTCTGGTTTCGGTGTCGTCGCCGAATCGTCGTAGGGCGTGGCTGAGCCGTCCGGTTGCTCGGAGGGCTGCTTGGCTTCGTCTACTGGGGGCTCACCCGCTGGG
>JAUVCD010000487.1 GCA_030590865.1 Myxococcales bacterium
CAGGCGGGTCGTTGGTGGTGCTGTAAATGCAGGTGCACCGCTCGCCGGCGCATGCGATGCTGAACGACGAGCCGCGACGACGGTCGGGGGAGTCATGACCGGACAGCTGGTTGGGCAAAAACTCGCGCAATTCACCATCACCGACACCCTCGGGGCCGGTGGCATGGGTGTCGTCTACCGGGCCCACGACGAGGTTCTGGGTCGAACGGTGGCCATCAAAGTTCTGGCCCAGCATTTGATCACGGGACAGGAAGCTCGGCAGCGGTTCTTCCGAGAGGCCCGACTGGCTGCGCAGCTGGCTCACCCCAACATCGCCACGGTCCACGAGATCGGTGATGCCGAAGGGCAGATCTACATCGTCATGGAGTATGTGGAGGGGGAGAGCCTGCGTGGGTTGCTCACCCGACAACCTCTCTCCATATCTCAGGCTCTGTCCTACGGGGCGACTCTGGCGAGCACGGTGGCGGTGGCTCACGAGGCAGGCATCGTCCACCGGGACTTGAAGCCTGACAACGTGATGCTCGACCGCTACGGGCATCTCAAGGTGCTCGATTTCGGCATTGCGAAAATCGAGACCGACCCGACCACCGGGCAGGGCGGTGATGGGCTGGTCACCGAACAGGGGCGGGTGCTCGGGACCCCTGGCTACATGTCTCCCGAGCAAGCTACCGGCAAGCCTCTCGACTACCGCACCGACATCTTTTCGATCTGCGTGATGCTATACGAGATGCTCACCGGCAGTCTACCCTTCGAAGGCTCCAGCTCGATTGATGTCATCATCGCCACCAGTCGTGACGAGCCGCGCCCCGCTCCAGAGATCAACCCCCAGGTCACGCCGGCGCTCGATGGGGTTTTGCGGGCTTGTATGGCCAAGGACCCGGCCCAGCGCTGGGTGAGCTGTCGGGCTCTTGCTGACGCACTCTACGGGCTGATCAGCGGGGTCAGCTCTCAGGAGCTGGCGCCCACCATGATGGGGGGTACCGTTCCCCAGGGTAGCGGCACACAGCTCATGGAAGCGACCCCCCTTCCTGCCGTGACGCCGGTGGCCTCTGGCCCTGGGTCGGGCCCGGTAGCTGGTTTTGCTCAGGGGGCAATCTCAGCGACCATTGCGACCGCCCCCACTGTGGCCCAGCAGGGCTCGACCACTGCTGGTGTCGGCCTGGCGCCGCGATCTGGGCAAGGGTCGCGCAAAGGACCCTGGATCGGTGCGGTGGCGGTGGTTCTGGCGGTAGTTGTAGGAGCCGTTGCCTTGGTATTCTGGCCCCCCTCGGATGACTCTGTTGCCGACGATCCGGAGGAGGCAGAAACGGCCAATCTGCGGGAGCCGAAGGTTGGGCTCAAGGCCCTGGCCAGCTATCAGAACCCCGTCGATTCGCGGGCCGAGGCCCTCGCCTCAGCCGCCATGTGGGCGACTGCCGCTAAGGACTTCGAAGACGCGGCCGAGCAAGCGGGTGCGCCGGCGCGCTGGGCAGCGGCGCAGCGTTTTTGTGAGGGCCGACACAAGCTCAAGAACGGCAAGCTCACCGAGGCGGAGCAGCGCTTTCGCAAGAGCATCAGCCTGGACGAGCAATGGGCGATCCCCCACGTCGGCCTGAGCACGGCGTTGGCCCAGCAGAAGAAGCACGAGGCCGCCATTGGCGAGGCCCAACTGGCTCAACGGCTCGATCCCGAGCTCTGGATTGCCGTTGCGGCTGCGGCGCGTGCTTACATCCTCAAGGCCGACTTCGCCGCCGCCATACAGGAGTACCGGCGGGCGCTCGATATGGCGCCAGGCACCCCCTCCCTCCTCGCGGCTCTCGCCCTTGCCTATCACGCCCATGGGCTGGACGAGCCTGCGGGGCGTTTCGCCGATCAGGCGTTGAAAGCTGACCCGGACATGGTGTCGGCACGAGTGCTGCTCGCTGAGCGGGCCCTCGAGGCTCGGGATGGCAAGCTCGCTCTCAGCCATGCCAATCGTGCCATTTCAGTGGAGCCGAAAAACGCCAGTGCCTGGCTTGCCCGGGGTGATGCCTACCTGTTGCTGAATCAGCGAGACAAGGCGCGGGCCTCGCTCAGGACGGCCATCGACCATTATGACAACAACAAGCAACGGGGCGGTCCGGAGGAGCGCATCGCCATAGTCCGCGCTGCGTTGAAACGTGGTCAATTGCCCCCGCCGCGCTCGGCGGGTCGAGCCTCCCTCGGCGAGACACGCGGCCGCACTCGCGCCCCGCCCACCAAGTATGGGAAGCCCAGACAGCGTACCGGCACCAGGCCTGACCACATGACGGGCTACTAGCAACGGTCACCGAAAGAGCCCTCGACCCCTCGACGGTTGCGATCGGGCTTGCCGCGGGACAGTCACTGTCGAGCTCCGCCTGGGAGCACGCCCAGTGGTCTAAGGGCCACCCACGTACTCATAGGCCCCAATATCCGGTGTCCCATCTCGGGCCTGGCCCATGACGTCGTCCGCTGGTGCCTGATCCAGCTCGCCGGCATCGATGGCCGGCGCGGTGCTCGACAAGCTCAGGTCGAGATTGTCCCAGTCGGTGAAGTAGTCGTAGACCTCGTCACCGGCGATCTCGAGGTTGTGGTCGCCGCCGGCGAAGTTGACGACCGTGATGTTGTTGCGCACCACGTTGCCGGTGCCCTCGACGCTGAGCCGGGTGCGGTCCGGTCCGTCCGATCCTGGCGGCATGCCCGGCATATCGGTGCCGCCCACCACGGTGTTGTTGACGATCACCGAGTCGTTCGTGTCGGCCCAGCTGATGCCGTGATAGTGGTCGGTCTTGCAGACGTTGTTGTAGATGCGAATGTCCGTCTTCGGCCCCTCTTCAAAGGCGCTGAGACACTGGGTCGCTGCCTGCATATACAGCGGAAACGCGTCGGAGTAGCGATTCATGAAGATGTTGTAGGCTACCTCGATGTCGCTCGACACGTCCGGGTTGGAGCCCATGTGACTCTGGAAGAAATCGTCGTGGTGGCCGTCGCCGAGGGTGATCGAGTCATAGATCACGTTGCCAATGAAACGATTGTGGTGTCCACCCGTCGCGATGGCGTCTAGCGAGAAGAACTCGATGAGATTGCCCACGATGCTGATGTTGTCTCCCGAGACGGTCATGGCTTGGCCGACGCGGCTCAGATAGTTGCATTGGACCGTGATGTGCTCGGGATCGTGGAGCAGCCAAATGGCGGTGCCCGCGTGGGTCTCGAAGTCCTGGACGGTTCGTAGGTTTCCGGAGGTGAACAGGCTGTTGAAGATCTGGACGTGGTGGCACTCGCCGTGGCCGTCCTGGTCTTCCGCTCGAATCATGGGCCCACCGGTGCCGTTGACGAATCGCAATCCGTCGATGCGCCAATAGGCGCTGCCCCGGAAATGGACGTTTCGTATTTGCGCTTCGTGAAGCGTGGCTGACCGGATGGTGACGGTGTCGGCGTTGAAGCAGCCGCTGATGTCGATGTCCTGATCGTGACCGGTGGCGCCGACCAGCACGATGGTATCGCCGGCCTCGATGGGGGCGTCGCTGTGCTTGGGCGTGTCGGTCGCGTCGGTGCAGTCGACCTTCTCGTCCACCACGAATTGGATCGAGGCCCAGGGGTTCTGCTGGCTGCCGTCGCCGGCTTGATCGTCGCCATTGACCGGATCCACGTAAAACAAGGTGCCGCTGTCTTGAGCGAAACCGTCGGGGCAGGTGATGCCCCCGGGCATGGTGGAGGGGCCTTCACCCATGACCCAGGTGCCGCCGGCACCGCCTGGGGCGGTCCAAGGGTCTTCTTCGCCGCCGCAGGCCATCACTAGCAGCGCTGCAACGACGGCCAGAGCACCTGCTCGAGCTGTGATCTTCGTCATGGTTCTGCTGGGATGATAGCAGTCCCCCCCCGAGGTGTGCTCGGCGTTGACAGGCGGCTGGCGATGGTGCCAGGTTGCCATGGCTGCGAGCACGAGTGACTCGCAGCCATGTTGGAGACAACAGGCATGAACCGGAAGATCAACAACAGCCTTAGCTGAGGGCAAGGTTGGGAGCCCGGGCGGCTCCCAGACCAAGCTGGCCCTCGGGACCTTCTGCCCGCCTGATCCTCCGCACCTCTGCGGGTGACCGGCGGCTGATGCGCGCCGATGGCCCACGGAGAAAGTCATGACTGAACACCAGACGGTGCTCTTTGTTTCGTCCGAAGGAATGGGGCGCGGCGACGAAGAGCTTGGGGCGACCTTGATGGCCACGTTCTTGGATACGCTGAGCCAATTCAACGGCCTGCTATCCCATGCCATCTTCGTCAATGCCGGGGCAAAGCTGACGGTGGCGGGATCGCCGGTGCTCGAGCAGCTGAGACAGCTCGAGCAGCTGGGCGTGAAGCTGCTGACTTGCGGCACCTGCCTGAGCTACTTCAACATCAAAGACGAGCTGGCCGTTGGCAGCGTCTCGAACATGGTGGCCATCATCGAGACCCTCTCCAAGGCAGAGCGGATCATTCGACCCTGACCGATGGAAAGGAGGGCAGGGCGGGCTGCTGGGGCGTCCACTCTGCGAAGGTCGGGTCGTGGGTTCCCTGGCGCAGCTCGAGCTGCAGCGTCACTGCCCGCAGCAGTTGTGGGGGCGCCGGCTGCTTGTTTAGCCGGCGCGCCCAGCGGGCCCCGATACCGAGTCCACGGGCCGTCTCGCTCACGCTGGTGATCAGGCTGCCGACTTGAACGGCGGCGCGGCGTGCCGCGACCGCTTCAGCATTGCGCCCGCTAAGGTCGGGCAAGCAGACGGCACCAGCCGCTGCATCGGCAAGCCGATCGAGTCGCAACTTGCCTGAGCTTTGCTCACGCCGGTCGATGTGAGTCCAAAGGTCGGCAGCCTTCACACGGGGCAATCGCGCCCGGACGTTCGCAGCTGTGTAGCTGCCAGTCACTCGCATCCCGAGTAGATCCGGCAGGTTGCTCGCCTCGTGCAGCGGGTCGAGGCACAGATCATGGTGCGCCTCTTGACCGAGAACGTAGCCGAAGACGTTGAGCAAATGGCGCTGCGTGTAGATCGGTATGATGCGAAGAGGCTCGAAGCCTACCGCGAGCCCCAGCACTCGGCGCAGCGCGATCTGGAGGCGTCGTGCAAACTCGCCGGCGGCACGGCGAGAGCTGCCTGTCTCGACATGGAGATGGTTGTCGGCCGCCCGAAAGGCGAGCAGCTCGTAGGGTTCACCCGACCTGAGAGTGGTGCGAGCGAGACGGCGCTGCGCTTCTGTCGACGAGGCAATGACTTGGTTGTTGGTCAGGCGGAAGATCAGGTGGTTGCCGAGCATGGGCATGGCGGTGGATTCCTTGGGGGGCGTAAGTCGGGCTAGGTCGCCTATCTGCCCTTGGTTACGCCCCATTTGGGGTGGTCTTTCGGTTGAGTCCCCGATTCGTGACACCGTAAGTGTGCGACTCGTGGTCCTGGACGGACCGGTGGGGGCGTTCAGGCGGGCGCAACTCGGGTCAGATAAGCGGTTTGGTCCGAGTTACGCCCGCCGGCACTGGGTCATCGACGCCAGCGAGCACCGGTTGCGCACGGTGACGTCCGGTAGGCTCGAGGCCGCCAGACGGCCGCACCCTGCAAGCAGCTCCGACACTCGGCAGAGCTGAGGCGCATGCAAGCCGCGATCGCCGCCACGTCGCCTATGGATCAGTGCGCCCCAGGGGAGCCCCACGAGGCCGGGGCTCGACTAGCCCGCCTCGTCGGCTCCCACGTCGATGCCGCCGCCCTGGGGTCGGGCTTCGTCATCCATGTCGTTAGGCGGTGCGTCAGTGGCGACGCCGGCGTCGATGCAGGGTGAGCCCGACTGCAGGTGGTAGGGGTTGTTGGGGTCGAGCAACGGGTCGGCGTTGAAGTTGTTCTGGCCGTAGCTCTCTAGGTTCACGTCGGTGACCGTGGCCAGCAGGTTCTGGGTGCCATTGGGCAAGAATTGCCGGTGGGCGGTGTCGAAGTTCCAGAGGTCGTTGGTCTCGTAGGCCACCGGCTCGCAGGTGCGACCGTTGTTCTGATTCATCTCGTAGTAGCCGTAGCGCGTCGTGCCGCTGCCGCCCTGCAGGATGTTGTTGCGGATCTTGCCCACCTTGGCATTGGTGCCTTGGCTGGTGCGGCACGACAGGGCGGCGCTCACGGTGGCGGTCAGGTTCTGTCCAGCGCCGCCTCCGTCGATGGTGTTGCCGTTGAGGGTCACGGCGCCGTAGGGGACTTCGCCGTCGCCCATGTGGATGCCCACGCTGGCGACGGATGTCGGCATCCCGAAGATGACGTTGTTGGTGATCGTCGAGGTGGAGCCTTGGCTCTCGATGCCGCCGCACCAGAAGCTGGTGCTCGGGTTCGGGCAGCTACCGACCTTGTTCGGATCGGCGTTGATGCGGTTGCGATCGACGATGACGTAGCCCGAGATGGCCAGGCCGAAGGCCGTGCCGCTGCTGATCGCGCTGCCCGCGTGCACATCGTTGTCCACGACTACCGTGCCCGCTCCTGACGACCAGGCATTGAGGGCCCGCGACCAGCTGCAGGTGCCGCCGGTGACCTCGTTGCTGACGATCTTCGCGATCGGGGATGGCGCTCCTGCGAGAGTGATGCCGAAGCAGCTCCGGTTCGAATCGCCCGACTGGATGGTGTTACCGGTGATGAGCGTCCCGGCCACCGGATCGTTGGTCGGCCCGACGAGCCGGATGCCTGCCGACCCACAATAGCCGCTGCAGCCGGTCTCGTTGCCGCCGTTGATGACGTTGTTGCTGATGATGGCGGTGCCGCCTCGGACGAAGATCGCCGAGGTGCCCGGCGTTTGCCCGGTGCCGTTGTTGGTCGTCGGCTGACCGGTGATGGTGAAGCCGTCGAGCTCGGTGATGTTGGTGACGTTGACGTCGATGACCAGGCCTTCCCGATCGGGGGTGATGATCTCCGAGATGTAGGTTGCCGAGTCGCGCGACCAGTCGCAGTCGTTCTGCAGGCAGTGATAGCCGCCGTAGAGCGAGATGCCGTCGAGCATGTTGATCTTCTCGGTGTAGTGGCCTTCGGCGACGTAGACATCCTGACCGTTGCCGATGGTGATGGCGTTGAGGATCCCTTGGCCGATGCTCGCGACCGGGTCGGACTGTACGCCCGTCCCGGTTTGGTCGTCGCCGTCGTCCTGGGAGACCCAGGTCCCGAGTCCCAGGCACAGGCTCGCGGGGTCGATGTCGTTGTCGCAGTCGTTGTCGGCGCCGTCACCGCAGATCTCCGGCGCCCCTGGGTAGCTGGTCGGGTCGTTGTCGTCGCAGTCCCCTTCGCAGTCGGTGACGCCATCGTTGTCCAGGTCGTTGCAGACCACACTGCCCCCGGAGCCGCCATCGCCGCCGCTGCCACCGGCGCCACCGGTGGTGGTGCCGCCTGCACCCAGGCCGCCGGCACCTGCCATGCCGCCTTCGCCACCTCCGCTGGT